>NZ_JBEPAK010000061.1:0-31224 GCF_040298565.1 Kitasatospora sp. NPDC001539
GCCCGCCGGGCGGGACACCGCCCGGCGACGACGGCGCGGCGGCGCGGCGGACGCGCCCTCACCGCCGGCGGCGGGGGATTCGTTCTGTTCCGTGGCCGCAGTCTGCTGCGGATCGGTGTTATCGAGCATGCGGGTGGATCTCCCGTCAGGCCCCCGGGCTCCACATCCGGGCACGGCTCGGCACCGGTGGGCGGCCGGCATCTCGACGATGCTCGGGCCGGACCCTTTCACGGTGCCGCCGCGCGGACGCGAGGCCGCACAGGGGCTCGTAGTCTCGCTCGGCGCCCCGCACGCGGCGGGGTGTCGAAAGTCTTCTGGTCTGACCAGTCTTCTGAGGTTTTCCCAAGCTGCGCCGTCCCCCAACCCCGGGTGGCTCCCGGACGGGGCCCCGGGCCACCGACCGTCCTGGTCGGCGGCCCCGAGTGGCCGGCCTGTGCTGCGACGACGCTCGCTCCCCTGGGGAGCCGCGGGAACCCTGGAGGACCGTCGGGTCCAGTGAGGCACTGGACCAGGCCTCCGCCCGCTAGGCGGACGCGGTGCGCGCGGCCCGGCGGCCGTTTCTCAGCCAGTCGGGGCCGCGGCGCGGTCGAGCGCCAGCGGGTCGGTCACCGTGCCGGACTCCTCGTCGAGCGGCCCCTGCGCCAGCCTGGTCACCTCTGCGGGGACCGGCGGCGCCAGGTCGGCCGTCGCACGGAGACCGGACAATACGTCGTCGGGTCGTACGGCGGGTGTGGCGTGTCGTACTACCAGGCGCAGTATCGCACAGGGACGGCCGGTCCGAACATCGTGGTCGGTTCCGGAGGTGGTGTCCGCACCGGCGGCGACCTGCGGCTCGACGACTCCGAGCGCGGCCACCGCGCCCCGCGCGTCGAAGACCCGCACGCCGTTCTTGGTCCGGCGCTCGACCTCGATCCGCTCCTCGGCGAGGAACTTCTCCACCGCGCGGGCCGCCTCGTCCGGCTCGACGCCGTCGAGCCGGACCAGCCATTCGGAGGCCTCCAGGCGCTCCACGAAGTTCGGCGTCCGCACCTCGACCGCGTCGATCACGTCCAGACCCGCCGGCAGCGACTCGTCCAGTTGCGCCCGCAGCTGCTCCGGGTCACGGACGGCGGCCAGGCCGATCTCCAGGAACTCCGCCTCGCTCGCCACCCCGGTCGGGGCCGCGTTGGCGTAGGAGACCTTCGGGTGCGGGGTGAAGCCGGCCGAGTAGGCCATCGGAACGGCGGACCGGCGCAGGGCGCGCTCGAAGGCGCGCTGGAAGTCGCGGTGGCTGGTGAAGCGGAGCCGGCCGCGCTTGGTGTAGCGGAGACGAATCCGCTGCACCGTCGGCGCGGGCGGCGGACCGTCGGGCGTACGGCGTGCCAGGGTCGCTCAGTCCTTTAGTCAAGTTTCCCCGTCCGGCGCGGCGGGCTCCCGCCACTGTCCGGACTCTGTCACCTCAAAGGGTACGCGCCCCGCCGCACCCCTCGCCCCGCCCCTGGGCCCCCACACACCCCGGCCCCCGCCCGGCTCGCACCGGACGGGGGCCGACGGGCCTGCGGCGCCTACTGGCGACTGGCTGAACAGCCGGTGACCGGAGTCCGACCGCCTCCAGGTTCCGGAAGCTCGACCGCTTCCCCCGTCGGCTGTCCGACCGAACACCATGATCAATGAGCGTTGGAGGACGGGAACGTCGTCCTCTCTGGCGCCTCCGTCGACGCCTGACGCGCGCAGAGCTCTGCACCGGCGCCGACGCACGGCCCGACGCTGCGGCTCCGCGACCCGCACGGTCGGCTTCTGAAACGCGCGGGCCTTGCCGGGGACGGCCGTACCACGACCACTTTCCTTCGTCAGCCCCATGGCCCGGGGCTGACGAAGGACTACCGGAGCGCGGAAGAGCGGAAGAGCGGAAGGGAAACGCCCGCCGCTCCGAGGTCGTCCACCCCTGCAGCTCGACGAGCTCCGGCTCGGCGCCGAGACCACCCACCTCACCCGCGACATCGAGGCCGCCGGACCCGGGGCGCTTCGCCCGAGCGGTCAGGACAGCCGCTAGGTACTCATACGATCTAAGTACTTTGACGGATACGGAGCACCCGGAGCCCGGTTAGCGTTCCGTGGAGCACAGGTACGCCTGTTCACCGCCTGGGGGGAAACAGTGGGCGACAACACCACCGGCAAGATCGTCATCCAACCAACCGATCTGCGGGCGTCTGCAGGTATCGCGAAGGGGCTGGGCGAGGAGTTCGGCGCTCCTATCCAGAACGCCGTGAACACCAGCACGACCGTCTCCGGCCAGCTGACCGGCTGGTCCATAGCAGGCGGGCTCAGCCAGCTGGGCAACGGCTGGTCCCAGCCGCTCACCAACCTGCAGCAGCGCCTCGCGAGTACGTCGACCAACCTGAACGCCAACGCCGCCTCCCACGAGCACAACGACCGCGCCGTCGCCGGTGCGTGGGCCGCACCGCAGCAGGGGCCCGAATGACCGGCACGTACGAACTCCTCGTGAAGTTCGACCCGCACGGGCTGCACGATGCCGCGAAGGGCTGGACGGCCCTGGGCCACGCAGCGGAGAGCATCGGCCGGCGGCATCGCAGCCAGGTCAACGGTCCGCTGTGCGGCAACTGGGAGGGAGAGGACGCCAAGGCCGCACTCGAGTACATGGCGAAGACGGAACAGCTGCTGAACATCGCCAAGATGGAATCGGACACCGCGGCCCTGGTTCTGAACACCGTCGCCGACCGGATGTACCAGGCGCAGACCAACCTCACCAATGCCGTGAAACGTGCCGTGGACGCCGGCCTGACGGTCTCGTCCGATGGCGTTGTCAGCCTCCCGCCCGTAGACAAGGGCGAGGCGAACGATCCCGAGGCGCAGAAGGCACGCCAACAGCTCGGTTCGGAGATGAACGGCTTCCAGGACCGGATCAACACCGCGCTGAAGGACGCCCAGACGGCGAGCGATCAGGGCAACACGGCGTTGGGGCGGCTGAGTTCGAACGCCCTGGATCCGACCAAGGTGAACCTCGCCGGGGCCAAGAACGCGGCCGCCGCTGCGATGAAGGACCTGGGCCTGGTCGACCCCTACCTCCCTGACGGCAAGGATCCGGAGAAGTCCGCCGCGTGGTGGAAGGGCCTCGCCCCGGAGCAGCAGGAGGCCTACCTGGCCCTGCACCCCGGGGAGATCGGGAAGCTCGACGGGCTTCCCGCGACCGTCCGCGACGAGGCCAACCGTCTCGTGCTCGACGAGAAGCTGGATGCCTACCGGGCGGGGAAGCCCGGCGACTTCGGGATCACCGAAGAGGAGTACAAGTCGCGAATATCGGCGATGGAGGAAATCCGGAGGAAGTTGACGGCGTCCGACGGGAATCCCGAGGAGCACCGGATGTTCCTGCTCGGCATCGATCCGGACGTTCACAACGGCCGAGCCATCGTTTCCACAGGCAACCCTGACAACTCCCAGCACACAGCCGTCTTCGTACCCGGCACCGGGACCGTCCTCTCCGGAGTGCCGGGTCAGATGGACCACATCCGGCGCCTCCAGAAGGCCGCCGAAGCCGAAGCGAAGCACGGCGACAACGTCGCCGTCGTCTCATGGCTGGGCTACGAAACACCGGAATGGGGCGACGCCAGTGTGGCCTTCACCGATCGCGGAGACGCCGGAGCGCCGGACCTGCGCAACTTCACCAAAGGCCTGCGGGTAGCGGAGGGTGACAGCGGCGTCTGCTCGCACCTGACCGTCATGGCCCACAGTTACGGCACCTACGTCGTGGGCGCGGCCGCGCGGGACGGCGGGGTGAACGCCGATGACATCCTTGCGCTCGGCAGCCCCGGCATGGGAGTGGACAAGGCGTCCGAGCTCAACATCGATCCGAAGCACGTCTGGGTCGGTACGGCCAGGGACGACTTCATCCGGGAGGTCGCCGGCGACCTGTCCGGCCGGGCTCCCCAGAACATGTACTTCGGCGCGCAGAACATCCAGATCGACACCAGTGGACACGGCGGCTACTGGGACACCGGCCCAGGGGCCGCAAGCGAAAGCCTCCGCAACCAGGGGCGAATCATCGCCGGCCGTCCACCGACGGTCCTCCCCCAGATTCCGCACTGACCCCGTCATCAGCAGTGCTACGAACCGTCGACTCGCATCGTCCTCAGGAGTGCCATGACCGCAGTGATCACCCGGGTTTCCAGGCGCCTCGCCGGTACCGCGCTCCTGGTCGCGATGCTCGGCGCGTGCTCATCCACTGCTCCGACCGATAGGAACGCCATGCCACCCGTGAAATCCAAGGCTGACGCCCAGGCCTGGGCGCGACAGATCACCGAGCACATGGCCCGGACTGCTGGCATCGAAATCGATCCCACGACCATCGACGCGTTCTTCTCACCCTGTACCGGCAGGAACGGTGAGACCGCCTCCGACGACCGGTACATCCTGATGTACACCGTGAAGAGCTCGGTGCCGCGTGCCCAGCACCCGGAAGCGGTGAGGAAGGTCCGCGACATGCTGGTCGGCGAAGGCCTCGATGTGACCGGCTACCGCGAGAGCGTGGACGGCAAGCCGGATGCCCTCGTTGACGCCTTCCACCCCAACAGCCGGTACTCCGCAACGGCGTCGACGTCAGGCGGCGAGGACCGCATGTACCTCAGCGTCATCACTCCTTGCCTGTTGCCTCCACCCGCGTCGGTCTCGCCGACTGGTACCTCCTAGAGCCCGGCCACCCTTCCGTCGACGCTGCCGAGAGGCAGGGCCAGGTAGCCGGTGGCTACTGAGCGTCGCTCGACCGAACGCCGAGGCCATCGCCCGTCGCGGTTGCGGAGCAGGACGCGGGGGCACTTCTCCGGCATGGATTCAGGGATAGCCGCCGTAGTCGGTGCAGCCATCGGCATGCTCGGTGGCGCCGGGGGTGGGTGGCTCACAGTCGTGGGCCAGAACCGGCAGCAGGAGCGCCAGCAGCGATAGACCAGCAGCGTCGATTGGAGGAGGCCCGCCGGGAGGCGTACACCGCGTGCATCAGCGCTTCGAAGCGGGTCTCGGCACGCTGGTGGCGAGTCGCGGCTCAGCTCCGAACACTCGGCAGCACACCGGACCAGTGGGAGGCTGCTGCCGGCGAAGCGCACGCCGCCTGGGCACCGTTCAGCACGGCGGTGGCCGGTGTCACGGTGGTCGGGCCCGGCCCGGTCGCCGAGGCCGCCGAAGTCCTGCGTCGCGCGCTGTACGAGCTGGACCAAGCGGCGGTCGCCTGGCACGAAGCAGCTCGGCAAGCCGGCCACGGCAACCTGGCCGACTTCGATGATCGCTACATGGCTGCGGTGGCAGGCAAGCGGGTTCCTGGGCAAGCCTTTCAGCAAGCCGCCCGAGAGGCGCTGAACGCCGAGAGGTGAGGCGAAGCAGCGAGCCACTGGTATCGCGGCCGGCCACAATGCGGAAGCCCTCCCCGACAGAATCGGGGAGGGCTCCGCGGGGGGGCGCGAAGGCCTCAGATCCACTTGATCGAGGACTCGATGCCCGGGGTGGTTCCGGCGGCGGGCAGAGGGCTCCTCTGACCGCCAGACCGGGCGGACCCGCCCGGGGCGCGCGTCTTGCCGAGCGCGCCCTGGACGAGCTCCGCCCACCCCCAGAAGGTTGTGCGGCACGTCACACGGCTCGTTCGCCGTGCCATCCCACGCTCCGGGCTACTTCTGCTGGTCAGCGCCGTTGACGACCGTCAGCGGCAGCAGCTTCTTGCCGGTGGGGCCGATCTGGATGTGGGTGTCCATCTGCGGGCACACGCCGCAGTCGAAGCACGGGGTCCAGCGGCAGTCGTCCACCTCGACCTCCTCCAGGGCGTCCTGCCAGTCCTCCCACAGCCAGTCCTTGTCGAGGCCGCTGTCCAGGTGGTCCCAGGGCAGCACCTCCTCGTAGGTGCGCTCGCGGGTGGTGTACCAGTCGACGTCGACGCCGGTGCCGGCCAGGCCCTTCTCCGCGCAGGCCATCCAGCGGTCGTACGAGAAGTACTCGCGCCAGCCGTCGAAGCGGCCGCCGTCCTCGTAGACGGCCCGGATGACGGCGCCGACCCGGCGGTCGCCGCGGGAGAGCAGGCCCTCGATGATGCCCGGCTTGCCGTCGTGGTAGCGGTAGCCGATGTTCTTGCCGTACTTGCGGTCGCCGCGGATCGAGTCGCGCAGCTTGGCCAGGCGGGCGTCGGTGGCCTCGGCGGACAGCTGCGGGGCCCACTGGAACGGGGTGTGCGGCTTGGGCACGAACCCGCCGATGGAGACGGTGCAGCGGATGTCGTTCTGGCCGGTGACCTCGCGGCCCTTCTGGATGACGTTCTTCGCCATCTCGCCGATCTGGAGCACGTCCTCGTCGGTCTCGGTGGGCAGGCCGCACATGAAGTACAGCTTCACCTGGCGCCAGCCGTTGCCGTAGGCGGTGGCGACGGTGCGGATCAGGTCCTCCTCCGACACCATCTTGTTGATCACCTTGCGCATGCGCTCGCTGCCGCCCTCGGGGGCGAAGGTGAGGCCGGAGCGGCGCCCGTTGCGGGACAGCTCGTTGGCGAGGTCGATGTTGAAGGCGTCGACGCGGGTGGACGGCAGCGACAGGCCGATCTTGTCCTCGGTGTAGCGGTCGGCCAGGCCCTTGGCGATCTCCCCGATCTCGGTGTGGTCGGCGCTGGACAGCGACAGCAGGCCGACCTCCTCGAAGCCGGTCGCCTTCAGCCCGCGCTCGACCATCTCGCCGATGCCGGTGATGCTTCGCTCCCGCACGGGGCGCGTGATCATGCCGGCCTGGCAGAAGCGGCAGCCGCGGGTGCAGCCGCGGAAGATCTCGACGGACATCCGCTCGTGCACCGTCTCCGCGAGCGGGACCAGCGGCTGCTTGGGGTACGGCCACTCGTCCAGGTCCATGACGGTGTGCTTGGACACCCGCCACGGCACGCCCGGGGCGTTCGGCACGACGCGGCCGATCCGGCCGTCGGCGAGGTACTCCACGTCGTAGAACTTCGGGACGTACACCCCGCCGGTCCGGGCCAGGCGCAGCAGCAGCTCGTCGCGGCCGCCGGGGCGGCCCTCGGCCTTCCAGGCGCGGATGATCTCCGTGATGTCGAGGACGGCCTGCTCGCCGTCGCCGATCACCGCGCAGTCCAGGAAGTCCGCGATGGGCTCCGGGTTGAAGGCCGCGTGGCCGCCGGCGAGGACGATCGGGTCCTCGTCGGTGCGGTCCTTGGCCTCCAGCGGGATGCCGGCCAGGTCGAGCGCGGTCAGCATGTTGGTGTAGCCGAGCTCGGTGGAGAACGAGAGGCCGAACACGTCGAAGGCCTTCACCGGGCGGTGGGCGTCGACGGTGAACTGCGGGACGCCGTGCTCCCGCATCAGCGCCTCCAGGTCCGGCCAGACGCTGTAGGTGCGCTCGGCCAGCACGCCCTCGCGCTCGTTGAGCACCTCGTAGAGGATCATGACGCCCTGGTTGGGCAGGCCGACCTCGTAGGCGTCGGGGTACATCAACGCCCAGCGGACGTCGCAGGCGTCCCAGTCCTTGACGGTCGAGTTGAGCTCGCCGCCGACGTACTGGATCGGCTTCTGGACGTGCGGGAGGAGGGCCTCCAGGCGTGGGAAGACCGATTCGACAGTCATGTACTAGGAACCCTTACGACGTGATTCGGTGCCGCGATCCGGCACGGGAGGGGTGACCCTCAAGGGTAGCCCAATCCGGGGAACGGCCCGTCGGCCCGGGAGCCGGGCGCGGGCGCCGGCCCGCGGCGCGCGCCCGGGCGCGGTCCCCGCCACCGCACCCGCCGGTGCCCGCCCGGCACGCAGGGTGCGCGGGCGCCGCCGGGCGCCGTCCGCCGTTGACACGCCCGAACGGCGCGTGCGGTACTGACGGGGCCCTGCCCGAGCCCTGTACCCCCTTCCGGAGACGGGAGTTGGGTCGTACGCTCGGCCCGCGCCGACTCCCCGGCGGCCCGTCCCCCGTCCCGCGAGGCCCCCTCCCCCGGCCCCGCAGAGCCCGTCCCCGGCCCGCAGGCCGCGTCCGGTGGCGCAGCACGCCCGCGCCCCGGCGGCCGTACGACCGGTCGCAAGGAGAACCATGACCGACACCGGTCGGCGGGTCCGGCCCCTGCGGACCCTCGACACCGGGCCGGCCCGCTACCCCACGCAGGCCCAGGCCGAATCCGCGGCGCGACGGCTCGCCCTGCGCCGCCCGGACCGCTGCCGGCTGCGCGAGGTCGGCCGCTCCCGGGCCGGGCGCCCGCTGCTGCTGCTCTCGGTCGACCGCGGCCCGCGGGCCGTCCTCGTGGTGGGCGGCCCGCACCCCAACGAGCCGGTCGGCACGGCCGCCGCCGTCCGGCTGGCCGAGGTGCTGCTGGAGCGCCCCGCCCGGCCCGGCCTGTCCTGGCACCTGCTGCTGTGCCTGGATCCGGACGGCGCCGCGCTCAACGCGGGCTGGCTGGACGGGCCGCTCACCATGGGCCGCCACTACGAGCACTTCTTCCGCCCGGCCTTCGAGGAGCAGCCCGAACTGCTGCCCGCCCCCGGCTCCGGCCGGGCGCCGATGCCGGAGAGCCTGGCGCTGACCGGGCTGATCGACGAGCTGCGCCCGTTCCTGCAGTGCTCGCTGCACGGCGTGGACTTCGGTGGCACCTTCGTCCAGCTGACCGGCCCGGTGCCGGGGCTGTCCGAGCGCTTCGCCCGCTCCGCCGACCGGGCGGGCCTGCCGCTCGACGTGGACTCCTACGACGCCGTCGGCTGGGCCAGCCCCGCGCCCGGCACCTACCTGATGCCGCAGCTGGGCAGCGGGCACGCCTCGCGGGCGCTGCCGGACGAGCCCGAGCTGTCGACCTGGTCCTATCCGGCCCGGTACGGCGGGATCACCGCGGTGCTGGAGGTGCCGATGTGGGCGGTGGACGCCGTCGGCGACGCCGGCCAGCATCCGGCCGGGCCGCAGGCCGTCCGCGAGGCGGCCCGTGCGTTGACCGCGCGCACCGCGGAGCTCGGCGAGCTGCTCGCCAAGGTCCCGGCCCGGGCCGGGGAGGCGCACGGCGCGCTGGTGCGCACCGTCGAGTTCAACCTGGCGGTCGCCCCGCGGGTCGCCGAGGAGTGGCTGGAGCTGTGGTGCCCGGGGCCGGTGAGCGTCTCCCGGGCGACCACCGCCGGGCTGGTCGCCGCCCGGCTGCCGCTGCGGGTCGCCTCGGTCCTGCTGCGCCTGCTGTCCGAGACCCGCGGGCCGGCCGCCGAGGCCGCCCGGGAGCGCGCCCGTGCCGTGGTCGCCGACAGCCTGGACCGGCTGCGCCACCGTTTCGGTGCGCGCTGGGTTCCGGTGCAGGAGCAGCTGGCCCACCAGACCCGCGCGGTGCTCACCGCCGCCGACTGCCTGCTGAACCAGGTCTGACGAATCGTCAACCCGGTTCGAACGGCAGCAAAAAGGGCCGGTCCGGAGAGCACTCCGGACCGGCCCCCACCGTGCGGGCTCAGGCCGCTATCGGTCGCTGGCTGCGTACCGCCTGGAGCAGGCCGACGCCCATCCAGACCGCGAACATCGAGGAACCGCCGTAGGAGACGAAGGGCAGCGGGATTCCCGCGACGGGCATGATGCCCAGGCACATCCCTATGTTCTCGAAGGCCTGGAAGGAGAACCAGGCGATGACCCCGGCCGCCACGATCGTCCCGTACAGGTCGGTCGCCTGGCGGGCGATCCGGCAGGCGCGCCAGAGGATCACGCCGATCAGGGCGATTATGGCCAGCGCGCCGACGAAGCCGAGCTCCTCGCCGGCGACGGTGAACACGAAGTCGGTCTGCTGCTCCGGCACGAACTGTCCGACGGTCTGGGTGCCGTGGAACAGGCCCTTGCCGGTCAGTCCGCCCGAACCGATCGCGATCCGGGCCTGAGCGGTGTTGTAGCCGACGCCGTTCGGGTCGAGCTGCGGGTTGGCGAAGGCCGCGAAGCGGTCGATCTGGTACTGGCTCAGCAGTCCGAGCTTCCAGATCGCGATGCTGCCGCCGACGCCGGCCGCGAGGATGCCGAGCACCCAGCGGTTGGCGGCACCCGAGCCGAGCAGGATGCCCAGCACGATCGCGGACATCACCATGGTCGATCCGGCGTCCGGCATCAGCAGCACCAGGCCCATCGGCACGCACGCCCAGATGAGGCCCCGGAACACCGCCCGGTGCGAGGGGAACTCCCGCTCCCCGGCGTCGACCTGGTCCGACAGCACGACCGCCATCGCCAGCACGATGGCGAGCTTGGCGAACTCGGCGGGCTGGATGGAGAAGCCGCCACCGAGCTGGATCCACGAGTGCGCGCCGTTGACGGTCGAGCCGAGCGGGCTGAGCGTCGCCAGCAGCAGCACCATCACGGCGACGTAGATGAACGGCACCAGGGTGCGGACCCGCCGGGCTCCTATCGCTATCACCACGGCGCACAGCAGCAGGCCGATGACGAAGTTGGTCAGGTGCCGGTAGAGGAAGTACTGCGGGTCCCCGTGGGTCAGGCTGTCGCGCCCGCGGGTCGCCGACCAGACCAGCATCGAGCTTCCGAGCGAGAGGGCCAGCGCGGCCAGCAGCAGTATCCAGTCCAGCCGCCACAGCGGCGAGTCCTTGGACAGGGCCTTGGAGACCCCGGTGCGCTGGGGGGCCAGTCGCAGCTGCCGGTAGGAGCCGTAGGAGCTCATGCCCGTCCCCTTCCCGGGCGGTTCGGTTCGAGCGCGGCGTCGGCCGCGGTGTACGGCGCCGGGCTGTCGGCCGGCGGCGCCGGGTCGAGCCAGGCGGTCGCGGCGGCCGCGTCCGGCCCGGCGGGCTGCCCGAACGGCGCGGACGGGGCGACGGGCGCGGGCTGGGCGAACTGCGCGGGCCGAACGGCCTGGCCGGGCTGCACGGCCTGAACGGGCTGAACGGGCTGAACGGGCTGAACGGGCTGAACGGCCTGCGCGGCGGCGCCCGGCGCCTGGTCGATCGTGTACGCGGCCGGCTTGATGACCGCGGTGCCGTCCGGGTTGAACTTCGGCAGCTCGCCCTGCGGCGTCGGCAGCAGCGCCTTGCTGTTGTCGATGTTGCCCTTGTCGTCCACGCCGTACAGCGCCTGGTAGATCCGGCGGACGGAGTCGCCGGAACCGCCGGAGCCGGTGCCGCCCTGGCTGATCGTCATGACGATCGCGTAGTCCTTGCTGTACGTGGCCAGCCAGGAGGTGGTCTGCTTGCCCTCGACCTCGGCGGTGCCGGTCTTGGCGTGCAGCGCGATCTTGTCCTGCGGCCAGCCGGCCTGCACGAACTTCCAGGCCGCGGTACCGCTCTTGACGACGCCCTCGGTGGCCTGGTTGATGTAGCTCAGCAGCTTCTCGTCGCCGGGGAACTTGGCGTCCGCCTGCGGGGCGATCTCGCGGACGAGGTCCCCGCCCGGGCTTATCACGGCCTTGGCGACGGTCGGCCGGTAGAAGGTCCCGCCGTTGGCCAGCGCCGAGTAGATCCGGGCCATCTGGACCGGGGTGACGAGGGTGTCGCCCTGGCCGATCGCGAAGTTGACGGCGTCACCGGCGCGCATCTGGTAGCCGTCGATGCAGTTCTCCTTGGCGATCTGGTCGGAGAAGCTGTTGCCGCCCTTCTGCGCCTGCGCGCACCAGGCGTCCTTGTTGTTGTCGTAGAAGGACTGCTTCCACTGCCGGTCCGGCACCCGGCCGGCCACCTCGGAGGGCAGGTCGATGCCGGTCTTGGCACCGAGGCCGAACTCGTGGGCCGTCTTGAAGAACCAGTCCGACGGGTCCTTCTTCGGCTTGATGCCGCCGTCCTTCATCCACTGGTCGTACGCCAGGCCGTAGAAGACGGTGTCGCAGGAGACCTCCAGCGCCTTCTCCAGGGAGATCGCGCCGAAGTTCTCGCTCTCGAAGTTCTTGAACTCGCGGCCGCCGATGGTCATGCTCTTCGGGCACTGGTAGCTGCCGTCCAGCGAGTAGCCGGCCTGCACCGCGGCGGTGGTGGAGATGACCTTGAAGGTCGACCCGGGGGCGGACTGACCCTGTATGGCCCGGTTCAGCAGCGGGAAGTTGGAGTCCTTGCTGGTCAGCGACTGGTAGTCCTTGCCGCTGATGCCGCCCACCCACAGGTTGGGGTCGTAGGTCGGGGCGCTCGCCATGGCGACGATCCGTCCGGTGTGGACGTCCATCACGACGGCGGCGCCGGAGTCGGCCTCGTAGTTGCGGTTGGTGACCTTGTCGAAGGTCTTCCGGGCGTCGGCCATGGCCTGCGCGAGGTTGTCCTCGACGACCTTCTGCACCCGGGCGTCGATGCTGGTGACCAGGTTGTTGCCGGTCTGCGGGGCGACCGTGCCGGCGGTGCCGATCACCCGGCCGAGGTTGTCCACCTCCAGCTTGGTGATGCCCGCGGTGCCGCGCAGGTCGCGGTCGTACACCGACTCCAGGCCGGCCCGGCCGATCTGGTCGGCCGGCAGGTAGCGGTCCAGACCGGTCTTGTCCGCGGTCTTGCTGACCTCGTCGTCGGTGACGGGCGAGAGGTAGCCGAGCACCTGGGCCATGTTGGCGCCCTCGACGCCGGTGTAGTGGCGCACGGCGGTGGGCTGCGCGGTGACCCCGGGGAAGTCCTCGCGGCGCTCCATTATCTGCATCGCCTGCTGGGTGGTCGCCTCCTTGGTGACCGGGATCGGCTGGTAGGGCGAACCGTTCCAGCAGGGCTGCGGGGTCTTGGCGTCGCAGAGCCGGACCTTCTCCTGCACGTCCTTGGCCGGCATGCCCAGCACGTCGGCGAGGCGCCCCAGCACCGCCTTGCCGCCGTCCTTCTGCTGCATCAGCGAGGTCCGGCTGACGGACACCACCAGCCGGGTCTCGTTGCCGGCCAGGACCCGGCCGGAGGCGTCCAGGATCTCACCGCGGACGGACGGCTCGACCACCTCGCGGATGTGGTTGCCGGTCGCCTTGGCGGTGTACTCCTTGGCGTTGCGGATCTGCAGGTACCACAGCCGTCCGCCGAGGGTGGCGAGCAGCGACAGCACCAGGATCTGCAACACCACCAGACGGATCGTCACCCGCCGGGTTCGGCCGGTCTCGGGGATGTTGCTCACGTCTCGTGCGCTCCAGGGTGCGGGGAGGTCGGGAGTTCTGGGGCCCGGGAGGGCCGGTTACGGGCGCCGGGCGAAGCCGGGCACGCGCCGCTTCTTGTACTTCGGGCCGGACGAGACCTCACGCGTGGTGCGGTAGCGGGCCAGCGTGCCGAGGCCGGGGCCGCCCTCGTCGTCGTCGCTGGCGGCGGTCACCGGGTCGCGGCCGAAGCTGCGTCCGAGCAGCATCACCAGCGGCACCACGAACGGGGCCAGCAGCAGGTCGTACAGCAGGGCGCTGACCACCAGGCCGCTGAGGCCGACGTGCCGGGCCGCGGTGTCGCCGACCAGGGCGCCGACCATCGCGTACAGCAGGGTGGAGGCGATCGCCGCGGCGCCGACGACCACCAGGGCGCCGGAGACCGAACGCCGGCGGCCGTGGTCCGAGCGCAGCAGGCCCGCGACGTAGCCCATCAGGCAGAGCACCAGGGCGTAGCGGCCGATGGCGTGGTCGGAGGGCGGGGCGAGGTCCGCGAGCAGTCCGGCCGCGAAGCCGACCAGGCAGCCGCCGGTCGGCCCGTAGACCATGGCCAGGCCGACCACGACGAGCAGCAGGACGTCCGGGGTGGCCCCCGGGAGCTGGAGCCGGCCGAACACGCTCACCTGGAGGACCAGTCCGAGCAGGATGAGGACGGCGGAGACGGGGATGCGGGCGAGGCGCATGGCTCAGTTCCCCCCATTGGGCTTGGCGGGCGGGGCGGCGGGCCCGGAGGCCTGCGGCTGGGCGGGCGCGGCCGGGGCCTGGCTCTGGCCCGGGGTGGGGGCGGGCGGCAGGACGGCGTCGCGCGGGTCGGTGCGCGGCGGCACGACCACGACGCCGACCAGGTCCAGCCGGGTGAACTGGACGAACGGCTCGACCAGGACGGTCTTGGTCAGCTGGCCCGCGTTGGCCTGGACCTCGGTGACCTTGCCGACGGGGACGCCGGGGACGAACGGGCGGCCGCTCTGCGAGCCGAAGGTGACCAGCCGGTCCCCGGCCTTGACCTGCGCCTTGCCGTTGAGCAGGGAGACCTTCATCGGGCTGTCGCCGCCGCCGGAGGCGAAGCCGATCTCGCCGCTGCCCTCCAGCCGGGTGCCGGCCGAGAAGCCCGGGTCGGAGGCGAGCAGCACGGTGGCGGTGGTCGGGGCGACGGTGGTGACCCGGCCGACCAGGCCCTGTCCGTTGATCACGGTCATGTCGCGGGTGAGGCCGTCGTCGCTGCCGGCGTCGATGGTGATGGTCCAGGAGAAGCCCTGGGCCGGGCCGATCGCGATCACCTGGGCGGCCTTGACGGTGTAGCCGCCGGCGCCGGCGGTGCGCAGCAGGTCGTCCAGCTGCTTGGTGCGCCCGGCGGCCATGTCGGAGGAGGCGAGCTTCTGCCGCAGGTCGGTGTTCTCGCGGGCGAGCTGGTCGGTGCGGCCGCTGTTGGTGGCGGTGTCGCGGAAGGCGCGGACGGTGTCGGCGACGGGGTCGACGACGGTGGCCGCGCCGCGCTCGACCGGGCCGAGAACCTTGGCGGCCGCCTGCCGGGCCGGGCCGAGCGGGGAGTCCTCACCGCCCTTGATGTCCACGGTGATCAGCGCGAAGGCGATGGCCACCAGCAGGATGAGCAGCAGCCGGCTCTCTCGTGTGTCCCTCACGGTGCTGGTACTGCCCCTTCGTACCTGGCGGCCGCCGGGGCTGTGGGGCCCCGGGCGGCGGCCCGTTCAGTTGAGTGTCGGATGTCTCGTCGTGGTGCTAACGGCGCGGCTGGGCGTCCAGTACCTGCTGGAGCGCCTCGAACTCCTCGACGCACTTGCCGGAGCCGAGCGCGACGGAGTCGAGCGGGTTCTCGGCGATGTGGATCGGCATGCCGGTCTCGCGGCGCAGCCGCTCGTCCAGGCCGCGCAGCAGGGCGCCGCCGCCGGTGAGCACGATGCCGCGGTCCATGACGTCGCCGGCCAGCTCGGGCGGGCACTGGTCGAGGGTGGTCTTGACCGCGTCGATGATCGTGTTGACCGGTTCGTCGATGGCCTCGCGGACCTCGGCGGCGGAGATGACGACGGTCTTCGGCAGGCCGCTGACGAGGTCGCGGCCGCGGATCTCGGCGTGCTCGTCCTTCTCGCCCTCCAGGCCGTAGGCGCTGCCGATGCTCATCTTGATCTGCTCGGCGCTGCGCTCGCCGAGGAGGAGGGAGTACTCCTTCTTGATGTGCTGGACGATGGCGTTGTCCAGTTCGTCGCCCGCCACCCGGATGGACTGGGCGGTGACGATGCCGCCGAGGGAGATCACGGCGACCTCGGTGGTGCCGCCGCCGATGTCGACGACCATGTTGCCGGTGGCCTCGTGGACGGGCAGGCCGGCGCCGATCGCGGCGGCCATCGGCTCCTCGATGATGTGCACCTGGCGCGCGCCGGCCTGGGAGGAGGCCTCGATGACGGCGCGGCGCTCGACGCCGGTGATGCCGGAGGGCACGCAGACGACGACGCGGGGGCGGGCGAGGTAGCGGCGGCGGTGGATCTTGAGGATGAAGTACCGCAGCATCCGCTCGGTGATCTCGAAGTCGGCGATCACGCCGTCCTTGAGCGGGCGGATGGCGACGATGTTGCCGGGCGTGCGGCCGATCATCTTCTTGGCCTCGGCGCCGACCGCCAGGATGCCGCCGGTGTTGGTGTTGACGGCGACGACTGACGGCTCGTTGAGGACGATCCCCTTGCCCCTGACGTACACCAGCGTGTTGGCAGTTCCGAGGTCGATCGCCAAGTCGCGGCCGATGAACGACAGGTTGCTCGCCATGGGGTGTGGGTGCCTTCCCGGGCTCGGAGTTCATGGATGGTGGACGAAACACGCGCCCACGCTTGGGCGGAGACCAGCTGAGCTGCCTTACCGGGCCCTTGAGTCGCGTCCATCGTAGTCACGCCGCGCGGAACGGACATCGACGTGGGGCATACCGTCCATTGTCCGGAGGGTGATCGCTTCTCCGAGCATTGGGACGCCGTGTCGGCGTCCTCAGTTCCCTATTTCACGATAAGAATGCCCCGGCCGGGCCAATGGTCCCGACCGGGGCGGTGCCGAAGTCCTCCGGGCGCGCCCGGGACGGCTCAGGCCTGCGCCGGGAAGAAGATCTTGATCTCGCGCTCGGCGGACTCCGGGGAGTCGGAGGCGTGGATCAGGTTCTCGCGGGTGATGGTCGCGTAGTCGCCGCGGATGGTGCCGGCGCCGGCCTCCAGCGGGTTGGTGGCACCGGCCAGCATGCGGATGCCCTTCACGACCTCCTCGCCCTCGACGATCATCGCGATCGACGGGCCGGAGGTCATGAACTCCAGCAGCGGCTCGTAGAACGGGCGGCCGACGTGCTCCTCGTAGTGCCGCTCCAGCGTCGCCCGGTCGAAGGTGCGCAGCTCCATGGCGGCGAGCTGCCACCCGGCCTTGCGCTCGATGCGGCTGATGATCTCGCCGGCCAGGCCGCGGCGGACGGCGTCGGGCTTGAGCAGGACGAGAGTGCGCTGGGACACGGTGCGTCTCCTGGGGATTCGGTTCGGCAGGCAGTCGGGTCGCGGGGCGGGGCCGACAGGGCAGAGATTACCTTGCGTACACGGCGTGTCGGTCCGCCGGTCCGCGCCCCGGGCCGGTAGGGCCGCGGGCTCAGGCCCCGGCGGCCACCCGGGCCTCGGCGGCCGCACGGGCGGCCTTGAAGGCGTCCACCTTGCGGCCGTAGTGCACCGAGCACCACCACAGGCCGGCGAAGACCACGCCCAGGCCGAACATGGTCGGCAGGATGAAGCCGCTGGCGATCAGGCCGATCTGCAGCGCCCAGCCGATCTGCACCGCGCCCGGGCGGTTGATCACACCGCAGAGCGCGAGGCACAGCGCCATGGCGATGCCCGTGACGATCCACACGGTGGCCGTCGAGACGCTGGACAGCCGCATCGCGACCAGCCCGGCGAAGAGCGCCAGCAGCGCCTCGCCGATCAGCGTCGAGGAGCAGAGCGTCCTCATGTCACTTCCTCCCGAGCAGCAGGCGGGCCTCGCCCACCGTGATGACCGAACCGGTGACCAGCACCCCGGCGCCGCCGAGGTCGCCCTCCTCCTCGGCCAGGGTGACGGCGGCGGCGATGGCGTCGTCGAGCCGCGGCTCGACCTGGACGCGGTCCTCGCCGAAGATCTCGACGGCCAGGGCCGCGAGCTCGTCCACGTCCATCGCGCGGTGGGTGGAGTTCTGGGTGATGACGACCTCGGCCAGGATCGGCTCGAAGGCCTCCAGCAGGCCCGGCACGTCCTTGTCCCCGGAGGTGCCGATCACGCCGACCAGGCGGGTGAAGCCGAAGGACTCGGAGAGCGCGGCGACGGTGGCGCGGGCGCCGTGCGGGTTGTGCGCGGCGTCCAGGACGATGGTGGGGCTGCGGCGGACGACCTCCAGGCGGCCCGGCGAGGAGACGCCGGAGAAGGCCTGGCGGACCTTGTCGACGTCGAGCTGCCCGCCGCGGGCGCCGCCGACGCCGAAGAAGGCCTCGACCGCGGCCAGCGCGAGCGCCGCGTTGTGCGCCTGGTGCTCGCCGTGCAGCGGGATGAAGAGGTCCTCGTACTCCTCGCCGCCGAGCCCGCGCAACGTCACCAGCTGGCCGCCGACCGCGAGCTCACGGCGGATCACGCCGAACTCCATGCCCTCGCGGGCGACCGTCGCGTCGACCTCGACGGCCCGGCGCAGGATGGTCTGGGCGGCGTCCAGCGGCTGCTGGGCGACCACCGCGATGGCGCCGGTCTTGATGATCCCGGACTTCTCGACCGCGATCTCGCCGGTGGTCTCGCCGAGCTTGTCGGTGTGGTCCAGCCCGATCGGGGTGATCACGGCGACGGCCCCGTCGACGACGTTGGTGGCGTCCCACGAGCCGCCCATGCCCACCTCGACCACCGCGACCTCCACCGGCGCGTCGGCGAAGGCCGCGTAGGCCATGCCGGTCAGCACCTCGAAGAAGGACATCGGCACCGGCTGCGCCGCGTCGACCATCTGCACGTAGGGCTCGATGTCGCGGTAGACCTCGACGAAGCGCTCCGGGCTGATCGGGGCGCCGTCCAGGCTGATCCGCTCGGTGACGGTCTCCACGTGCGGGCTGGTGTAGCGGCCGGTGCGCAGCTCGAAGGTGTTCAGCAGCTGCTCGATCATCCGGGCGGTGGAGGTCTTGCCGTTGGTGCCGGTGATGTGGATGGACGGGAAGGACCGCTGGGGCTGGCCCAGGATGTCCATCAGCGCCTCGATCCGGTCGAGCGAGGGCTCCAGCTTGTTCTCCGGCCAGCGCTTGGAGAGTTCCAGCTCGACGTCGCGCAGGGCGTCGCCGGGGCCGGCGTCGGCGGGGCGGAGGGTGTACGGGTTCGGGTCGGCCTTGTCGCTCACGACCACAGTCTACGGAGCGGCGCGGGCCCGTCCCGACAGGGTGAGGGCGGGGGTGGCGGGCCGGCCGGCGGGGAGGTGAGAAGCGCCACTTCGCCCGATCTCACCCTGCTGCCACCCGTTTGTCCGCTTTACCATTCCTTTAGCGACTTGAACGGCAACGAAGCATCGATTCGCAGACCACAGGAGCCGACAGCCTTTGATCATGAGGAGCACCGCACCATGCCCGAGTTCCTGCACGACTGGATCGTGCTCCGCCAGGAGCAGATCGTCTGGTTCGCCGGACTGATCTCCCTGGCCCTCGTCGGCTACATGCTCCTCGTCTTCGGACGCTTCCTCGTGTACTGGGCCGGCTCCCGCCACGCCTTCCGGCACAACGAACCCGCCGAGCCCGGCGACCCGTCCCTCTTCCAGTGGCACCTCGTCATCCCGTGCCGCGACGAGGAGGCCGTGGTCACCCAGACCCTGGACGGCCTGCGGGCCGGCGCGCCCGAGGCCCACCTGTGGGTGATCGACGACGACAGCGAGGACGCCACCCGCGACCTCGTGCTCGCCGCCGCGGCCCGCGACCCGCGCATCCACCTCGTCCAGCGCCGCCGCCCGCACGCCCGGATCGGCAAGGGCGCCGCCCTCAACGCCGCCTACCGCGAGATCTCCGCCTGGCTGCCCGAGTCCACCGACCGCTCCCGCGTGGTGATCGGCGTGGTCGACGCCGACGGCCGGCTCGACCCGGGCACCCTCGGCCACGTCTGCAACCCCGAGGCGCTCGCCCGCCCCGACACCGGCGCCGTCCAGATCGGCGTGCGGATGCGCAACGCCGACGACGAACGCCCGCTGCCCGGCCGCGGCCGCACCACCAACGCCCTCGCCCGTGCCCTGGTCCGGATGCAGGACATCGAGTTCCAGGCCAGCAACACCGGCATGCAGCTGCTCCGCCGCCGCACCGGCAGCGTCGGCCTCGGCGGCAACGGCCAGTTCGTCCGGCTCACCGCCCTCGACTCGCTCACCGCCGACGAGGGCCGGGCCGGCCGCCCCTGGCCCGAACGCGCCCTGCTGGAGGACTACGAGTCCGGCCTCGACCTGCGGCTGGCCGGCTGGCGGCTCACCCACGTCACCGAGGCCCAGGTCTCCCAGGAGGGCCTGATCTCGCTGCGCCGCTTCCTCACCCAGCGCACCCGCTGGGCCCAGGGCAACATGCAGTGCCTGCGCTACACCGGCCGGGTGCTCCGCTCCCCGCACTACACCCCGGCCGGCAAGGCCGAGGTGATGTACACCTTCCTCCAGCCCGTGGTCTGCGTGCTGCTGGTGCTGCTCTTCCCGCTCTCGCTCGGGATCACCGCCGCCGGGCTGGTGCTCTTCCCCGCCGAGACCGCCGAGTTCCAGCTCCGCTTCGGCCCCTGGATGCTGCTCGCCTTCGTGCTCGCCGCTCTGCCGATGGTGTTCTGGGGCCTCGCCTACCGCAGGCACGTCCACGGCGACCGCAGCCGGCTCACCGGACTGCTGTGGGGCGTCCTGGTCTGGCTCTACGCCTACCACCTCTTCGTCGTCGCCACCCGCGCCGCCGTCCGGCTGCTGCTGGGCCGCAACGGCTGGGCCAAGACCCGGCGCAACGCGGAGAAGGTCGCCGTCGGCGCCCCCACCGCGCTCGAGTCCTGAGCAGCACCACCGCTCCCCCGCCTCGCACCACCGCTCCCCCCGCCGCCTCGCACCACCGCCCCCTCCCCCGCGCCCGACCTCCGGCGACCGCGACCGCCGGTGCCCGCCCGCCCCCTTCGGAGTTCCGCCATGAGCACGTGCCTGCCCCCGTCCAGCGTCGCCGTCGTCCTCGGCACCCGCCCCGAGCTGGTCAAGCTCGCCCCGCTGATCCACGAACTCGGCGACGCCACCCGGCTGGTGCACACCGGCCAGCACTGGGACGAGGCGATGTCCGGCCGGTTCCTGCGCGACCTCGACCTGCCCCGCCCGGAACTGCTCACCGGCGTCGGCGGCCGCCCCCGGGCCGGCCAGATCGCCCAGTCGCTCGGCCAACTCGACGCCGCCTTCGCCGAGGACCGCCCCGCCGCCGTGGTCGTCCAGGGCGACACCAACGCGACCCTCGCCGGGGCGTTGGCCGCCAACGCCCGGGAGATCCCGCTGGTGCACGTCGAGGCCGGGCTGCGCAGCTACGACCGGGCGATGCCCGAGGAGCACAACCGGGTCATGGTCGACCACGTCTCCGACCTGCTCTGCGCCGCCACCCAGGACAACGTCGCCAACCTGCGCAACGAGTCGCTCGCCCCGGAGCGGATCGCGCTCACCGGCAACACCGTGGTCGAGGTGGTCCGCCGCCGGCTGCCCGCCCCGGCCGCCCGCGCCGCGCTGCTCGCCGCCCACGGCCTGCGCCCGGACGCGTACGTGCTGGCCACCGTGCACCGCCCGGAGAACACCGACACCGCGGAGGCGCTCGGCGCCGTGCTCGCCGAGCTGGACCGGATCGCCCGGGCCGGCACCCCCGTGCTGTTCCCGATGCACCCCCGCACCCGCGCGGCCGTGGAGCGCTTCGGACTGGACCGCCTGCTGGAGCGCCTAGCCGTGACCGAACCGGTCGGCTACGGCGACTTCCTGGGCCTGGCGAGCCACGCGGCGCTGCTGGTCTCCGACTCCGGCGGCGTCCAGGAGGAGTGCACCGTGCTCGGCCGCCCGCTGCTGGTGGTGCGCCGCTCCACCGAACGCCCGGAGGCGATGGCGGCCGGCTTCGCCGCACTGGTGCGGCCCGGCGCGGAGCTGGGCGAGCTGGCCCGGGCCTGGCTCTCCGACACCCCCGAGCGACTGGCCCGGCTGGCGGCCACCCCGAGCCCGTACGGCGACGGGCTCGCCTCGGCCCGGATCGCCGCGCTGACCGCCGCGCTCGCCGGGCGCGGTGCGGAGGCGGAGGCTCTGGCCCAGCCGGCGGTGCCTGCGGCCGCGTAGCCGCGCAGCGGGGGGCGGCGGGGCGGTCGGGCGGCCGGGGCCGGATGGGTAGGGCCGGATGGGTGGGCCTTCCCGGCGGGCGGGGTCGGATCAGACCCCTGCCCGGGCCTCCGGCACGTGCACGTTGTGGCCGTGCCGACGGCGCAACTCCGTGGTGATCTCGGCGAGTTCCCCCTCCGGCAGGAGCGGCAGCATCATCGCCACGCCCTGGAGCAGGCCGCCGAGCAGGTAGGTGGTGTCCGGCGTCGCGGCGACCAGGCCCCGGACCTCGGCCACCTCGCCCGCCGCGACCGCCTCGATCAGCTGGGCGGCGTTGGCGGACTCCTCGTCCACCTGGACCGCACCGGTGTCCTCCGGGGCCCGCCGGGCCATCGCCCGGAGCACCCGGTCCCCGACCTCGGGGGCGTACGCCTTGCGGACGGCCTCGGCGGCGATCCAGGCGAGCAGCGTGGTCACCTCCCGCTCGACGTTCTCCTCGAACAACATGTCCAGTTCGTGGTCGAACGCGAGCTGGTTCCCGTGCCGGAAGGCGAGCAACAGGGTCGCCGCCCTGGCCTTGGCCTCCTCGACCGCCGCGGCAGGCAGTTCCTCGGCCAACTCCTGGGTCACCACCACGCCATGCCCTCCCGTCCGTCGTTCAGCATGAACGCTCAGCAGAAACGCCCTTAGGAAACTCCGTGCACACCGTACACATCCGACCTGCAAACTTCCGCGAACGCGCGCGGGCAAGACCGGAATCAATTCGCTCGGAATAGGACGTCACCCGGTCCAGGATGAATATTCGCCGGAAGGGAGCAATGTTGCTGCTCTGTTGGGCGTAGCGAATGGGCATCCGGGTAACGCCCGGAAAACACCCGAGGGGCCGCACCCGCGTGTCGCGGTGTGCGGCCCCTCGGCGGGACGGTCCGGCTCAGCCCTGCGGCAGCGCCGAGAGCTGGGCGGTGATCCGGGCGATGTCGGCCTCGGCGGCCTCCTGGCGGGTCCGGATCTTGGCGACCACCTCGTCCGGCGCCTTGGCCAGGAAGGCCTCGTTGCCGAGCTTGGCGGTGGTCTGGGCCTTCTCCTTCTCGGCGGCCGCGAGGTCCTTGGCGAGGCGCTTGCGCTCCGCCTCGACGTCGATGGTGCCGGAGAGGTCCAGCGAGACGGTGGCGCCCGCGACCGGCAGCGAGGCGGTCGCCGCGAAGCCCTCCTCGGGGACGGTCAGCCGCAGCAGCGAGCGGATCGCGTCCTCGTGGGCGGCCAGTGCCGTGCCCTCCAGGTCCAGCGTCGCCGGGACGCGCTGGCCCGGCTTGAGGCCCTGGTCCGTACGGAACCGGCGGACCTCGGTGACGACCTGCTGCAGCGTGGCGATCTCCGCCTCGGCCGCGGCGTCGCGGTAGCCGCTGTCGGCCGGCCAGTCGGCGATGACCACCGACTCGGCGCCGGTGAGCGTCGTCCACAGGGTCTCGGTGACGAAGGGGACGATCGGGTGCAGCAGCCGCAGGGTGACGTCCAGGACCTCGCCGAGCACCCGGCGCGCGGCGTCGGCCTGCGGGCCGCCCTTGGCGAGGGTGGTCTTGGAGAGCTCGACGTACCAGTCGAAGACCTCGTCCCAGGCGAAGTGGTACAGCGCCTCGGAGAGCTTCGAGAACTGGTAGTCCTCGTACAGGCCGTCCACCTCGGCGACGGTGGTGCCCAGACGCGACAGGATCCAGCGGTCCGTCGCGGTCAGCTCCTCCGGCGCGGGCAGCGGGCCCTCGACGGTGGCGCCGTTCATCAGCGCGAACCGGGTGGCGTTCCAGATCTTGTTGGCGAAGTTGCGGGCCGCCTGGACCCAGTCCTCGCCGATCGGCACGTCGACGCCCGGGTTGGCACCGCGCGCGAGCGTGAAGCGCAGCGCGTCGGAGCCGTACTTGTCCATCCAGTCCAGCGGATTGACCACGTTTCCGAAGGACTTGGACATCTTCTTGCCGTTCTGGTCACGGACCATGCCGTGCAGGGCGATGGTGTGGAACGGCGGGGTGCCGTCCATCGCGTAGAGGCCGAACATCATCATCCGGGCGACCCAGAAGAACAGGATGTCGTAGCCGGTGACCAGGACGGAGTTCGGGTAGAACTTCGCGAGGCTCTCGGTCTGCTCCGGCCAGCCGAGCGTGGAGAACGGCCACAGGCCGGAGGAGAACCAGGTGTCCAGGACGTCGGTGTCCTGGTGCCAGCCCTCACCGGTGGGGGGCTGCTCGTCCGGGCCGACGCAGACGACCTCGCCGTTCGGGCCGTACCAGACGGGGATGCGGTGGCCCCACCACAGCTGGCGCGAGATGCACCAGTCGTGCAGGTTGTCGACCCAGTCGAAGTACCGCTTCTCCATCTCCTGCGGGTGGATCTTGACCTTGCCGTCGCGGACGGCGTCCCCGGCGGCCTTCGCCAGCGGGCCGACCTTGACCCACCACTGCATGGACAGCCGCGGCTCGATGGTGGTCTTGCAGCGCGAGCAGTGACCCACCGAGTGGACGTACGGGCGCTTCTCGGCGACGATCCGGCCCTCGGCGCGCAGCGCGGCGACGATCGCCGAACGGGCCTCGAGGCGGTCCAGACCGAGGAAGGGGCCGTGGACGGTGATGACGGCGTGCTCGTCCATCACGGCGATGTTCGGCAGGTTGTGCCGCTGGCCGATCTCGAAGTCGTTGGGGTCGTGCGCGGGCGTCACCTTGACCGCGCCGGTACCGAACTCCGGGTCGACGTGGGCGTCGGCGACGATCGGGATGCGGCGGCCGGTCAGCGGCAGCTCGATCTCGGTGCCGACCAGGTGCTTGTAGCGCTCGTCCTCCGGGTGGACGGCGACCGCGGTGTCACCGAGCATCGTCTCGGCACGGGTGGTCGCCACGACGATCGAGTCCTCGCCCTCGCCGTAGCGGATCGAGACCAGCTCGCCGTCGTCGTCCTGGTACTCCACCTCGATGTCCGAGATGGCGGTCAGGCAGCGGGGGCACCAGTTGATGATGCGCTCGGCGCGGTAGATCAGCTCGTCGTCGAAGAGCTTCTTGAAGATGGTCTGGACGGCCTGGGAGAGGCCCTCGTCCATGGTGAACCGCTCGCGGGACCAGTCCACGCCGTCGCCGAGGCGGCGCATCTGGCCGGAGATCTGGCCACCGGACTCGGCCTTCCACTTCCAGACGCGCTCGACGAAGGCCTCGCGGCCCAGGTCGTGGCGGGACTTGCCCTCCTTCGCGAGCTCACGCTCGACCACGTTCTGGGTGGCGATGCCGGCGTGGTCCATACCCGGCTGCCACAGCGCCTCGTAGCCCTGCATCCGCTTGCGGCGGACCAGCGCGTCGATCAGCGTGTGCTCGAAGGCGTGGCCCAGGTGGAGGCTGCCGGTGACGTTCGGCGGCGGGATGACGATGGTGAACGGAGGCTTGTCGCTCTTCGCGTCCGCGGTGAAGTACCCACGCTCCACCCAGCGCTCGTACAGCTCGCCCTCTACGTCCGCGGGGGTGTAGGTCGTCGGGAGGGTTGCCGCATCGTCCCCGGTGGTGCTCACGGGGCGCTGGTTCGTCGTGTCGGTCACGACGCACAGTTTACGTAACCCCGGTACTGGTCACGAACCGCTTTCGGTGCCCGGACCGGCCCCGCCCGGACGCCCCTGCCACGGGCGCGTGCGGTAGCGTGCCCGGACACTCGTCCGGGCGACCGGACGCACACGGAACGACTAACCACACCACGATCGGCCGCGGGTGCGGCGGGGGAGCACGAGGACAGATGTACGGCCAGGGACAGCAGTATCCGCAGGGTCAGCCTTACGGTGGTCAGCCTTACGGCGCCCCGCCGCCCCAGCAGCCGTACGGCGCCCCGCCGCCGCAGCAGCCCTACGGCGCCCCGCAGCCCCAGTACGGCTACCCGCCGCAGCAGCAGCCCTACGGTGCCCCGCAGCAGCCGTACGGCGTGCCCCCGCAGGCGCCGTACGGGCAGCCGGGCTACCCGACGCAGCCGCAGAAGGGCAGGGGCGGTCTGGTGATCGGCCTGGTGATCGGCGCGCTGGTGCTGGGCGGCGGCGGTTTCGCGGCCTGGAAGTTCCTCGGCGGCAGCGACGCCGGCGGCCAGTACAAGCTGACCGCCCCGCAGACGCTGCTGGACGGCTACGTGCAGAAGTCGGCGAAGGAGGAGGCCGCCGACATGAGCAAGCCCGACGTGGCGAAGGTCGGCAAGGACCTGCACGCGCTGGGGGCCAGCTACAGCAAGGGCACCGACGTCAAGAACGTGGACTCGCTGTCGGTGATCGGCATCTACGGGGACATCAACGACCCGGACCAGATCATCGCCGACTCCAAGAGCACCACCAGCGGCACGACCTGGACGACGCCGCTGACCGACTACCCGGCGAAGGACAGCCACGCCTCCTCGGGCAGGCTCAGCTGCGGCATCCTGAGCGTCGTCGCCGGCAAGGCCGGTTCGGCGGTCTGCGTCTGGGCGGACAAGTCCACCTACGGCCGGGTCACCTTCACCAAGCTGAGCCTGACCGCCGGCGGCGACAGCGGCAGCCAGGCCATCACCCCCGAACAGGCCGCGGAGAAGACCAGGGCGATCCGCGACGCGATGAAGGTCGCCCGGTAGCCGGGGTCGGCGGCCGCGCCGCCGACACCCGGTAGCCCGGGGCGGCCGCGCCGCCGACGCGAAGGGGCCCCGCACCGGATCGGTGCGGGGCCCCTTCGCATGCCGGCCGTGGGCTCAGGCGCTCTTCTCGCGGCGCTCGCGCTTGATCATGTCGCGCGGGACGAGGGTGGGGATGGCGTGCTTGGAGACCACGTCCCCGGTGACCACCACGCGGGCGACGTCCTGGCGCGAGGGGACCTCGTACATCACGGACATCAGCACCTCCTCCATGATGGCCCGCAGACCGCGGGCGCCGGTGCCGCGCAGGATCGCCTGGTCGGCGATCGCCTCCAGCGCGTCCCGGGAGAACTCCAGCTCCACGCCGTCCAGTTCGAAGAGCTTGCGGTACTGCTTGACCAGCGCGTTCTTCGGCTCGGTGAGGATCTGCAGCAGCGCCTCGCGGTCGAGGTTGTGCACGCTGGTGATCACCGGCAGACGGCCGATGAACTCGGGGATCATGCCGAACTTCACCAGGTCCTCCGGCATCACCTGGCGGAAGTGGTCGCTGGCGTCCGACTCGCGCTTGGAGCGGATGTTGGCGCCGAAGCCGATGCCCTTGGCGCCCGCGCGGCCCTCGATGATCCGCTCCAGGCCGGCGAACGCGCCGCCGACGATGAAGAGCACGTTGGTGGTGTCGATCTGGATGAACTCCTGGTGCGGGTGCTTGCGCCCGCCCTGCGGCGGCACCGAGGCGGTGGTGCCCTCCAGGATCTTCAGCAGCGCCTGCTGCACGCCCTCGCCGGAGACGTCACGGGTGATCGACGGGTTCTCGCTCTTGCGGGCGACCTTGTCGATCTCGTCGATGTAGATGATCCCGGTCTCGGCCTTCTTGACGTCGTAGTCGGCCGCCTGGATCAGCTTGAGCAGGATGTTCTCGACGTCCTCGCCGACGTAGCCGGCCTCGGTCAGCGCGGTGGCGTCCGCGATCGCGAACGGCACGTTCAGCATCCGGGCGAGGGTCTGCGCCAGCAGCGTCTTGCCGGAGCCGGTGGGGCCCAGCAGCAGGATGTTGGACTTGGCCAGCTCGATCGCGTCGTCGCGGCCGTTGCCGCCGCTGCGGCCCGCCTCGCCGGCCTGGACGCGCTTGTAGTGGTTGTAGACCGCCACCGACAGCGCCTTCTTGGCGAGGTCCTGGCCGACCACGTACTGGTCGAGGAACTCGTAGATCTCGCGCGGCTTCGGCAGCTCCTCGAAGCGGACCTCGGAGGTCTCGGCGAGTTCCTCCTCGATGATCTCGTTGCACAGGTCGATGCACTCGTCGCAGATGTACACGCCTGGGCCGGCGATCAGCTTCTTCACCTGCTTCTGCGACTTGCCGCAGAACGAGCACTTGAGCAGGTCGCCACCGTCTCCGATGCGTGCCACGAGGTGCTTCCCCTTCGCCAGGGGCCCCGCGGGGGTCCGGGGCCTGGTGCTGTGGACCGTCCGCGCCGACGGCGCTCGGTCTCGCTATCCGACGGTACTCTGCCGGGCCCGTGATTCCGTCCTCTTCGCCGGGTCTGCCCTACGCCCTGGGCGAATTGATACCGAACAGATGCCGTGCCGGAGTCCGCCGACGGGCCGGGGCGGGACGCGCTACCGGGTGCGCGCCCCGCCCCGACGGTGCCGTCCTCAGGAGGTCAGCGAGGTCTTGCGGGTGGAGATGATCTGGTCGACCAGGCCGTACTCGACGGCCTCCTCGGCGGTCAGGATCTTGTCGCGCTCGATGTCGTCGCGCACCTGCTCCACCGACCGCTTGGAGTGCTTGGACAGCATCTCCTCCAGCTGCTCGCGCATCCGGAAGATCTCCTTGGCCTGGATCTCCAGGTCGGACACCTGACCGCGACCGGTCTCGGTGTACGGCTGGTGGATCAGGATGCGGGCGTTCGGCAGGGCCATCCGCTTGCCGGGGGTGCCGGCGGCGAGCAGCACGGCCGCGGCGGAGGCCGCCTGGCCCATGCAGACCGTGGTGATGTCCGGCTTCACGTACTGCATCGTGTCGTAGATGGCCGTGAGGGCCGTGAACGAGCCGCCGGGCGAGTTGATGTACATCTGGATCTCGCGGTCCGGGTCCATCGACTCCAGGCACAGCAGCTGGGCCATGATGTCGTTGGCCGACACGTCGTCCACCTGCGAGCCGAGGAAGATGATGCGCTCCTCGAACAGCTTGGCGTACGGGTCGTACTCGCGGATGCCCTGCGTGGTGCGCTCCACGAAGCGCGGGACGATGTAGCGGCCCTCGGCGCGCATGTCCTCGACGCGGGCCTGGGCGGCCGACAGGCTGGGGATGTTCATGGGGGTCCTTGTCCTCCGGGGCGTTGGGGCTGTGGTCTCGTGGGCCGGGCCGAGGCTCAGGCGCCCGTGCCGCCGCCGCCGGGGACGTCCGCGGCGCTGTGCATGATCGCGTCGATCAGGCCGTAGTCGAGGGCCTCCTCCGGCGTGAACCAGCGGTCGCGGTCGGAGTCCTTGGTGATCTGCTCGAAGGACTGGCCGCTGTGGAAGGCGATCAGCTCGGACATCCGCTTCTTGGTGCGGAGCAGCTGCTCGGCCTGGATGCGGATGTCCGTGGCGGAGCCGCCGAGGCCCGCGGAGGGCTGGTGCATCAGGATGTTGGCGTTCGGGAGCGAGAAGCGCTTGCCCTTGGCGCCGGCGGTCAGCAGGAACTGGCCCATCGAGGCGGCCATGCCCATCGCGATGGTGACGACGTCGTTCTTGATGTACTGCATGGTGTCGTAGATCGCCATGCCGGCCGAGATCGAGCCGCCCGGGGAGTTGATGTAGAGGAAGATGTCCTTGTCCGGGTCCGCGGCCAGCAGCAGCAGCTGGGCGGTGATCTTGTTGGCGATGTCGTCGTCGACCTGCTGGCCGAGGAAGATGATCCGCTCGTTGAGCAGCCGGTTGTAGACCTGGTCGCCGAGGCCGCCGAGCACGTCACCAGCGGCGGCGTGCGGCGCCATCGGGCCAGGCATCTGCATCTGCGGGAACGTCACTTAGCCACCTGCTCAGTCGATTTGGACGGCCGCTCCGCGGCCGTCACGGTGTCGCACAGCTTCCGGGTATCACGTCGTGATTGTTGCTGTCCAAGGACCCTAACGCGCAGGCCGGGCCGCAGAATCCCTCACGCAGAACTGTTCGCTGTCAGCGCAGGGTCGCACCCGGCCCGCGCCGGACGACAGCGGGCCCGGACACCGTACGGCGTCCGGGCCCGCTGACTGCCTGGCGGGGCTACCGGGGCACTCAGGCCTCGGTGTCCTCCTCGGCCTTGTCCTCGGCGGCGGCCTCGACGGTCTCGGCCGTCTCGTCCTCGTCGTCGAAGTTGATCTCGTTGCCCTCGGTGTCGACGACCTTGGCGGCCTCGACCACGGTGGCCAGCGCCTTGCCGCGGGCGACCTCGCCGACCAGCAGCGGAACCTGGCCGCCCTGGACGACCTGCTGGGCGAACTGGTCCGGGGTGAGGCCCGAGCCGGCGGCGCGGCGGATGAGGTGCTCGGTGAGCTCCTCCTGGTTGACGCCCAGCTCCTCGTTGGCGACGATCTGGTCCAGGACGAACTGGGTCTTGATGCCCTTCTTCGCCTGCTCCTCGATCTCCGCGTCCCACTCCTCGCGGGTCTTGCCCTGGGTCTCCAGGTAGGTGTCGAGGTTCAGACCCATCGGCTCGAGCTGGTGGTGCTCGACGTTGTGCTTGCGGGTCTCGATCTCGTCCTTGAGGAGCTTCTCGGGGTACTCGATGTCAACCAGCGCGAGCAGCGCGTCCAGCACCTTCTCCTGGGCCTGGGTGGCCTGGTCGTACTCCTTCATGCGCTCCAGGCGCTTGCGGGAGTCGGCGCGCAGCTCCTCCAGGGTGTCGAACTCGCTGGCCAGCTGGGCGAACTCGTCGTCCAGCTCCGGCAGCTCCTTCTCCTGGACGGCGGTGACGGTGACGGTGACCTCGGAGGTCTTGCCCGCCTGGGTGCCACCCTTGAGCTCGGTCTCGAAGGTCTTCTCCTCGCCGGCCGACAGGCCGACGACGGCCTCGTCGATGCCGTCGATCAGACGGCCCGAGCCGATCTCGTAGCTCACGCCGGTGGCAGTGCCGTCCTCCGGCACCTCGCCGTCGACCTTGGCGACCAGGTCGACGACCACGATGTCACCGGTGGCCGCGGCGCGCTCGACGTCCTTGACCGAGGAGAAGCGCTCGCGCAGCTGCTCCAGCGACTTCTCGACGTCCTCGTCGGAGACGGCGATCGGGTCGACGGTCACCTCGATGGAGGAGAACTCCGGCAGGGTGATCTCCGGACGGACGTCCACCTCGGCGGTGAACTTCAGGTCACCCCCGTCGGCGATCTTCTCGACACCCTCGATGTTGGTGATGTCGGGCTGGCCGAGGACCTCGATCTTGCCCTCGTCGACGGCCTGCGTGTAGAAGCGCGGCAGGGCGTCGTTGACGGCCTCCTCCAGCACGGCGCCACGGCCGAAACGCTGGTCGATGACGCGAGCCGGGATCTTGCCCTTGCGGAAGCCCGGGACCGTGACCTGCTGGTTGATCTTCTTGTACGCCGCGTCGAGGCTGGGCTTGAGCTCCTCGAAGGGCACCTCGACGGTGAGTCGAACCCGGGTCGGGTTCAGAGTCTCGACGGCGCTCTTCACGGTTAGGTCTCCTAGGGGCTTGCGGTCAGATTGTCTCCGCCCGTTCCTTCCGTTCGGCCGGAGCCGGTACGGGTGGTTCGGGCGAGACGGGCGATGGGCGGTTGGAGCTGCATCTCCCGTGGGCGGACGGTGAGCGTGACTCCTCGCCCTCGTGCGGTTGACCTGGGTGGACTCCACAGGGACTACCGCCAGCGGCCCATCCTACCGGTACCACGAAAGGCGGACGCCAGACGCCACCGTACCGCCCAACAGAACAGGGCCCCGCCCCGGTGGGCGAGACCCTGCCGCACTCACTGTCGGGGTGACCGGATTCGAACCGACGGCCTTCCGCTCCCAAAGCGGACGCGCTACCAAACTGCGCCACACCCCGTGGTGCCGAGCAGAAGCGTACACGCCGGGCCTGCACGGTTCGCCGACTATTTCGGGGCGGCGCGGAAGAGGGCGCGGGAGGAATCGGGTGTGCACCAGAAGGGTGGACCAGGTACGCTGTCTCCCGAACTTCCGGCCGGGAACGGCTCGCGGGGTTCGCGCGGGCGTAGCTCAATGGTAGAGCCCTAGTCTTCCAAACTAGTCACGCGAGTTCGATTCTCGTCGCCCGCTCTTCCGGCCCGGCCCCGGTGCGCCCAGCGCACCG
>NZ_JBEPAK010000062.1:0-31011 GCF_040298565.1 Kitasatospora sp. NPDC001539
GACCGGTCGTGGCGGGCGCCCCGAGGCACGGGTTCAGGCAGCCCGGTGGAAGAAGAACGGGTCGATCGAGACCGGCACCCCGGCCACCCCGTTGGGGTTGAGGAGTTGGTGGGTGGTGAAGTCGGCGTTCCGCTGGTAGGTCACGCCGACCGGGAAGTTGGCCCGGTCGGGGGCGTTGTTGCCCGCGAAGATCCCGTAGAAGTCCTTGCCGACCGCGAGCATCCGGAGGTAGTCGCCCAGGTACGGCAGGCCGCCGCCGGATGACGGGACGTCGCCCGGGGCCTGGTGCAGGACGGTGCTCTCCAGGGTCTTGAAGCCGTCCTGGCTCACCTCCAGCACGGTCCGCCACTGGTTGTGGGTGAGCTGCTGGTAGACCAGCCCGACCAGGCCTTCGGAGTTGACCGCCAGTGAGGGGTTCTTGGCGTCGATCACGTCCTTGCGGGTGGCGGCCCAGGTCTGTCCGCGGTCGGTCGAGTGCTGGACGTGCAGCACGTAGTCGGTCGGGAGGGTTCCGCCCGTGGCGTCGCACCAGGCGATCCACACGCTGTTGGAGTCCGTCGGGTCGACCGCGATCGACAGGTCGGCTCCGGTGCGCTCCTGCCCCAGTGCCGCCACGCGCACGTCGAACGGCAGGGTCCGGCTGCTGACCACCCGCTGGCCGACGCCGCCGTCGTCCGAGTCCCGGAGGTCCTGGAACGGGTCCTGGCCGAGGCCTCCCTTGTCGTCCCGGGTCACCACGACGTCCATGGTGACGATCAGGCCGAAGGTCGGTTCCGCAGGGTTCGTGACGGCACCGCTCCAGCTCTCGAACGCGGTGTAGACGGTTCCGTCGTGGTGCGCCGCGAGCCGGATCGGCGGTCCGTCGTGGACGGTGCCCGCGCGCCGGTCGACCGGGACGTTGCTGAATCCGCCCGAGCCGGTCCGAGCATCGGCCGAGACCGCCACCATGGCGGTGCGGGGCAACGAGTGGTGGTCCTTCTTCGCCACGTTGTTGCCGACGTACACGGTGTCCTGGCCCGCGCCGTCGGCCGTGGCGGCACCCGTGACCACCCACGGCTGGTCCGGTCGGTCCTGCGCGGACACGTCCAGAAGGACCTCCATCGGCGTGGCGGTGGCGATGTCCGCAGCGCGCAGGATCTCCAGGTCGTCGTTCCGGCCGTTGAGGATCCCCGTGTAGAGCGCGCCGCCGTGCGCGGCGAAGCCGACGGTGATGTCCCCGGTGCCCGCGACGGTGTTGTTGCCGGGGACGACGCTGTTCAGCACCCAGGTGTCCCCGCCGTCCGTCGAGACGTAGACCGGCGCGAGCGGTCCGCCCAGTGGGTCGGGGGTGAAGGCGGTGGCGACGATCTCTCGCGGATTCTCCGGGTTGACCGCGAGGTTGGGCTCCGCGTCCAGTCCCGCGTTGCCGCTCTGCGCCTTGGGAGTGATGTTGACGACCTTGATGGTGGCCATGTCGGCTCACCTCCCTTCGCGCAGCACGGCGAGCTTCTGCGCCGGCTGGTAGTCGTCGGGGTGGAGCAGTCGGTACGGCGCCCGGGAGGCCAGGTCGCCCGTGGTGGCGTGCAGCAGCCACAGGCCCAGTTGCCCGGGCTTCGGCTTGGGCACGTCGCGCCAGCGGATGTCGCCGCTGTGCGGGTAGAGGACGGTGGTCCGCCCCGCGTCGATGCTGCCGGCCTCCACGTGCGAGACGGTGAGCGTGGCCCGCCACCAGTGCGGGGCGTGCTCGGAGAACTCCGGCAGGCCGAGGTCCTCCAGGCCGACCACGCTGCCGACCACCACGGCGTCCGCCGCCTGGGCGTGCGCGGCGATGTCCTGGTTCCGGATGTCGCGCTGCACCGAGGAGAACGGCATCTCGTCGGCGGTGGTGGCCGCGAGCGAGACGTGCGGCTGGACGGTCTCGGCGGGCAGCCGGCCCACCTCGGCGAGGCCGAGGGTCTCGCCGTAGACCAGGCCCCGGGTGAAGAAGGCGGCCACGTCACCGACGTTCAGGAGGGCGGTGTCGGGCGCCAGTTGGACGGTGACCTCGGTGCCGGCGAGTTGCCGGTAGGCCTGCGGCGCGTGCAGCACCCGGTCCACCCTCACCACGGTCGTCCGTTCGTTGCGCTGGTCGGCCGGGAAGGCCGCGAGCGAGGTGCCGCCGACCCGGGTGACCGTGCCCAGGAAGCTCAGCGGGGCCTCCCGGACGAGTTCGGTCAGCCGCTCGGGCGCGGCGGCGGGGGTGGTGCCGGTGGTGTCGGTCATGGCGCTCCTCCGATCCGGTCACCGCACGACGCGGGCCGAGGACGGGTGCGTCCGGCGCCACTCCGTCCGCGCGGCGAGCGCGCAGGCGGCCGTGGCGGTCGCGGCGAGGGCGACGACCAGCCACTCGGCGGCGCCGCTGCCGGCGTCGGGGTCGAGGCCGAGGAGCGTCTCGATCCACTCCGGCCACACCAGGGTGAGCAGGAACAGCAGCCCGGACAGGCTGCCGAGAGCCGTCTCCAGCCAGAAACGCGGCCGGACCGGGCTGGATCGACGGAAGGGCTGGGCGGACTGGACGGTCCGGACAGGGTGGACGGGCTTGGCGGTCTGGACAGGGGGGTGGACCGGCTGAAAGGGCCGGACCCGATGGAAGGGCTGGAAGGGCATCGCTGCGCCTCCCTTCTCCGCCCGCCCGGGCCGTGCCACGGCGCGCTGCACGCGTCGTCCCCGTGTCGCCGCACGGTCGGCGGCGCCACGACCCCGGCCGGACCGGCCCGGGTGGGGGGTTCGAACCCGTCGGCGCCGCCGGTCGGGGGCGGTCGCCGCGGGAGTGTTCTGCTTCGATCCGCGGCGTCGGCCGCGGTGGGAGTGCGTCGGGCGGGGTCTCGGACGGGGCCGCTGGTGCTCGGCGCTGTACGCCTACGAGGCACACGTACTTCGTATACGATTCTGCTCGCACCCTGCGTGACGGGTCAAGAGCGGCGTCGGGCGCCGCCTCTGGTCAGGCCCGGGCGCCGCCTCCGGTCAGACCCGGGCGCCACCTCCAGCCGGACCCGGGCGCCGCCTCCGGTCAGACCCGGGCGCCGAGCATCCGCAGCACCAACTCGCCGTAGCGTCGCCCGAGTTCCTCCGGGGTCTCGGAGGACCGCTCGGTGTACCAGCGGGAGACGTCGATGCCCAGCGAGGTGACGGCGCGGGCCGCCGTGCGCACCTCGGAGACCTGGAAGTCGCCCGCCGCCACCCCTGCCTCGATCAGCTCGCTGACCTCGCGCTCGATGTCCAGCCGCAGCGCCGCGACCACCGCGTAGGCGTCCTCCGGCAGTGCGTGAAGCTCGTAGTTGACCACGCGGCCGACCGTCCGGGCCCGGGCGTGCCACACGGTGAACTGTTCGACCAGGCGCCGCATCCGCTCGGCCGGCCCGCCCTCCCCGGCCGCCGCCCCGCGCACGAGGGTCAGGGTCGCGGCGTGCCCGGCCTGGCTGATCTCCGCGAGGAGCGCGGCCTTGGACTGGTAGTGGATGTACAGCGCGGCAGGGCTCATCCCGGCCGCGGTGGCGATGTCCCGGGTGGTGGTGGCGTGGAAGCCGCGCTCCGCGAACGACTCGACGGCCGCCTGGAGCAGCCGGTACGCCGCCTCGGGGCGGGTGTCGGCGCCGGGCAGGGTCGGCCAGAGGTCGGCGATGGGCGTGCTGGTCATGGCGCCATCCTCCCAGAGAAGTCGTACGGGCATTCCCGTTGGCCGCTCGACGGACGGGCCCGCTCGGCGGACGGGCCCGCTCCACGGACCGGCCCGCTCCACGGACCGGCCCGCCCGACGAACCGACCGACGGCGCACCGGCCCGCGCGACGAGCCGGCCCGCCCGACGGAGCGGCCGGAGCGGCCACCGGGCTGGTTGACAGGCTCCCGCACCGACAGCATGCTGAGCAAGCGCTTAGTCAGCGATGCGTCCGACCAGGACTCCGGAACCCAGGATTCTCGCGCGAAAGGCAGGACCCTCCGTGGTGCACTCCTTCAAGGGCCAGGTGGCCGTCGTCACCGGATCGAGCCGGGGCATCGGCCTCGGGATCGCGCGCGAACTGGTCGACCGGGGCGCCAAGGTCTGCCTGACCGCCCGCAACCCGGAGCCGCTCGCCGAGGCCGTCCGCGACCTCGGCGGCCCGGACAACGCGATCGCCGTCGCCGGCAAGGCCGACGACCCGGCGCACCAGGAGGAGGCCGTCGCCCGGACCATGGAGGCCTTCGGACGGCTCGACCACCTGGTCAACAACACCGGGATCAACCCGGTCTACGGGCCGGTGCTGGACACCGACGAGGCCGCCGCCGCCAAGATCCTGGGCGTCAACGTGCTCGCCCCGCTCGGCTGGATCCGCCGGGCGCGCGCCGCGTGGATGGGCGAGCACGGCGGCGCGGTGGTCAACGTCGCCTCGATCGCCGGCATCCGCTCCTCGGCCGGGATCGGCATGTACGGCGTCAGCAAGGCCGCCCTGATCCGCCTCACCGTCGAACTCGGCGCCGAGCTGGGCCCGCAGGGCATCCGGGTCAACGCCGTCGCGCCCGCCGTCGTGAAGACCAAGTTCGCCGAAGCGCTGTACGAGGGCCGGGAGGAGCAGGTCGCCAAGGCCTACCCGCTGGGCCGGCTCGGCGTTCCCGAGGACGTCGCGGGCGCGGTCGCCTTCCTGCTCTCCTCCGACGCCGGCTGGATCACCGGCCAGACCCTGGTCGTGGACGGCGGCGTCACCCTCGGCGGTGGGATGTGACGGTGGACCTGACGGGCCAGGGCGCGGTGGTGACCGGCGCCGGCCGGGGCATCGGCGCCGCCCTCGCCAGGGCCTTCGCCGAGGCCGGCGCCCGGGTCGTGGTCAACGACCTGGACGCCGAGGCCGCCCACCGGGTGGCCGGGGAGTGCGGCGGCACCGCCCTGCCCGGCGACGCCGCCTCCGCCGCGGGCCTCGCCGCCCTCGTCGACGGGGCCCGCGCGGCGGTCGGCGAGATCGACCTCTGGTGCGCCAACGCGGGCGTCGCCCCCGTCGGCGGCGCCGACGCCCCCGCCGCCGCCTGGGCGAGTGCCTGGGAGGTCAACGTGATGGCGCACGTGCGGGCCGCCGAACTGCTGCTGCCCCGCTGGCTGGAGCGCGGCAGCGGCCGCTTCCTGGCCACCGTCTCCGCGGCCGGGCTGCTCACCATGTTGGGCTCGGCCCCTTACGCCGTCAGCAAGCACGGCGCGCTCGCCTTCGCCGAGTGGCTGTCCGCGACCTACCGCCACCGCGGGATCACGGTGCACGCGCTCTGCCCGCAGGGCGTGCGCACCGACATGCTGGCCTCCACCGGCGCGGTCGGCGAGGCGCTGCTCGCGCCGACGGCGCTGGACCCGGAGGACGTCGCCGCGGAGGTGATGGACGCGCTCGGCCACGGCCGCTTCCTGATCCTGCCGCACCCCGAGGTCGCCGAGTACTACCGCGCCCGGGCGACCGAGCCGGACCGCTGGATCGGCGGGATGAACCGGCTCCAGCGGGGCCTGGAAGGGAGTGAGGTGCTGTGAGGGCCTGGCAGGTGGGTGAGCTCGGCGAGCCGGCCGCGGTGATGCGGCTGGCCGAGGACGTGCCGCGGCCGGTGGCGGGGCCGGGCCGGCTGCTGGTCCGGGTCCGGGCGGCGGCGGTGAACTTCCCGGACGCCCTGATGGTGCGCGGGCAGTACCAGGTCCGTCCGCCGCTGCCGTTCACGCCCGGCGTGGAGCTGTGCGGCGAGGTCGCGGAGGGGGCCCGCCGGGGCGAGCGGGTGATCGGCAACCCGGTGCTGCCGCACGGGGCCTTCGCCGAGTACGCGCTGCTGGACGCCGAGGCGGCATTCCCGGCGCCCGAGGCGCTGGACGACGCCGGGGCGGCGGCCCTGCACATCGGCTACCAGACCGCCTGGTTCGCGCTGCACCGCCGGGCCCGGCTGCGGGCCGGCGAGACCCTGCTGGTGCACGCGGCGGCCGGCGGGGTCGGCAGCGCGGCGGTGCAGTTGGGTCGGGCGGCCGGAGCCCGGGTGATCGCCGTGGTCGGCGGCGCGGCGAAGGCGGAGACGGCCCGCTCCCTGGGCGCCGACCTGGTGGTGGACCGGACGGCCGAGGACTTCGTCGCCGCCGTCAAGCAGGCCACCGGCGGGCGCGGCGCGGACGTGGTGTTCGACCCGGTCGGCGGTGACGCCTACACGGGCTCCGCCAAGTGCGTCGCCTTCGAGGGCCGGATCGTGGTGGTCGGCTTCGCCGCCGGACAGATCCCGACGCCGGCGCTCAACCACGCCCTGGTGAAGAACTACTCGATCCTGGGCCTGCACTGGGGCCTCTACAACACCCACGACCCGCGGGCCGTCCGCGCCGCCCACGACGAGCTGACCAAGCTCGCCGAGCAGGGTGTGGTCCGGCCGCTGGTGAGCGCCCGGGTGCCGCTGGCCGGCGCCGCCGAGGCCGTCCAGCGGGTCGCCGACGGGCTGAGCACCGGCCGGATCGCCGTCCTGGGCGAGTAGGGCGGGAAGGCGACCGGCTGAGCACCGGCCGGATCGCCGTCCGGGCGGGTGGCGGAGGGAAGGCGACCGGGCGGGCTAGCCCCAGGCGTTGCGGCGGGCGGGCTAGCCTCAGGCGTTGCGGCGGCCGGGCCTCAGGCGTTGCGACGGGCGGACTCGTTCTCCTGGGCGAGCCGCCGCAGCGCCAGCAGCGCGGGCTCCATCAGGACGGTCCGCAGCAGGGCCCGCTCGGCCTGCTCCAGCGGGTCGGCGCGGGGGTCGAGCTCGTCGAGGTCGAGGACGGCGGTCCGCTCGGCCAGCTCGGCGTACTGGCGCAGGACGTCGTGGGAGAGCTCCGCGCCCAGCGAGCGCAGGGTCTCCAGGGTCTCGCCGAGCACCGCACGGGCGGGGGCGTGCTCGGAGACCGCCCAGCCGAGTTCGCCGATCAGGGCGGCCACCTCGGCGGCACCGGGCGCGGGCGCCTGCTCTTCGCCCCCGCCCGGCCCCTCGCCGCCGCCCGGCCCTTCGCCCCCGGCCTGCCCCTCGCCTCCGGCCTGCCCCGAGCCCCCTTGCCGGTCGCCCCCTTGCCTGCCCCCGCCCTCGTCGACCGGGCGGGCCCCGAGCACCAGGCCCAGCACCTGGTGCCGTTCCCCGGCGTGCGCCGCCACCGCGCCGAGCACCTCCCGGGTGGCGCTGACACTCAGCCCCCGGACGCCGATCAGCGCGCGCACCAGGCGCAGCCGGCGCAGGTGGCTCTCGTCGTAGTCGGCCTGGGTGGCCGCGACGGCCCGCCCGGGCGGCAGCAGCCCCTCCCGCAGGTAGTACTTGATGGTCGCGGTCGGGACTCCGCTGCGGCGGCTCAGTTCGGAGATGCGCACTCCCACGCTCGCTTTCCTCTGGCTTTTGGATACCAGCACTGTCTAACATAGATAGTGCCACTACCCAATGTGGTGTCGTCCGCCGACGAGGAGCGTCCGCATGCCCACGCTGCCCTGGATCACCCCCAACCCCGCCGCCCCCGGCACCCGCGCGGTCGTCATGGCCTCCCGGTTCGAGGTGCGCTCCCTCGCGGACGTCCCGCGCTTCCTCCTCAGGTCGCTGGCCGTCTGGCGCCAACTGCGCACCGCGCCGGGCGCCCTGGGCGCCTCGCTGATCGCCCGGCCGCTCCGGCGGACCTTCTACACCCTCTCCGCCTGGGAGAGCCGAGCGTCCCTCGACGCCTTCGCCGCCGCCCAGCCCCACCGCAGCGTCATGACGGGCCTGCGCGCCACCATGCGGGAGTCCACCTTCACCTTCTGGGAGGCGCCCGTCGAGCAGCTCCCCGTCACCTGGCCGGAGGCGCACTCCCGGATCGACGCCCGGCGCGCCCAGGTCACCGACCCGCGATGACCTCCAGGGCCGGGCGGGGCGGACGGCCGAGCAGGGCCGCCAGGTCGCCCCGCACACCCGGGCCGGCCAGGAAGCCGTGGGCGATCGCCGAGTAGGTGCCCACCAGCATCGGCACCTGGAAGTCCCGGGCGCCCGAGGCCGTCACCGCCTGCCGGGTCTCGCCCAGGGCGCCCGGGCGGTACCGAGCTCCCAGCGCCTCCGCCACCTCCGCGCCGCCCACCGCCCGCTCGCCGACCAGCTCGTAGCTGCGGCCCGCGTGGGCGGCGGGCGCCAGGGCGACGTTGACCGCCGCCTCGGCCAGGTCCGCCCGGGCCACCGCCGCCAGCTTCCCGTCACCGAGCGGCGCGGTGATCACCCCGTCCGGGCCGGGGGCGGCGATCGCGGCCAGGAACTCGGCGTAGAGGCCGTTGCGCAGCACCGTCCAGCGCAGCGTGGCGGACTCGCGCAGCCGCCGCTCCGTCCAGCGGTGGGCGAGGGCGTAGGGCAGGTGGTCGCCGTCGCCGGACAGGCTGGTGTAGACGACGTGCCCGACGCCCGCCCGCTCCGCCGCCTCGATCGCGGCGCCGTGCCGGGCGATCACCACGTCGTCCTCGGCGGCACCCGCGGAGATCATCAGCAGGGTCGCCACGCCCTCGAACGCCGGCGCCAGCGTCTCGGGCCGGTCGAAGTCCACCAGCCGGGCGGGGACGCCCGCGGGCACCCGGGCGGGCGTCCGGCTGCCGGCGACGACCCCCTCCCGCGCGGCGAGCCTCTCCGGCACGAGGGCCCCGAGCCCTCCGTTGACACCGGTGACGAGCAGCATGGTTCCCCTTCGGAAGACCGGTCGTTGCGGACGCGACCATCCTCGATAGCCTGGGCGTCCGGCATAAGGAGGCACTTCCATGTCCGTAGGGCACACCGCGGTAACCACTCCGGCAACCGCTCCCCGCCCCGTCGTCTGGTGCGAGGACGGCGTGGACTGCGGGATCCGTGACCTGCTGAACCGGCTCGGCGACAAGTGGTCGGTGCTGGCCGTCGTCGAACTCGCCCAGGGAGTACGGCGGTTCCGCGAGCTCCAGCGGGCGCTGCCGGGGATCTCCCAGCGGATGCTGACCCTTACGGTGCGCCGGTTGGAGCGCGACGGGGTGGTGACGCGGACCGTCCACCCGACCGTCCCCCCGCAGGTGGAGTACGAGCTGACCCCGCTCGGGCACAGCCTGACCCACCTGGTGCGGGCCATGGCTGACTGGTCCTACGACCACCACGACGCGATCGTCGCCTCGCGCCGGGCCTGGGACGAGGCCAACCCCGACTCGGAGATCAGGTAGCCCGGCCGCCTCCGAGCGCCACCGCCCGTCCCCCGGTCCGAAGGCGGGCAGGCGGGGGCGTTAGAGTCCGAGCCATGCACGAGGACACCGCCCGCTGGCACCGGCTCACCGAGCTCCTTCCGGAGCCCGACGCGCAGCGCGTCGAGGACTGCCGGCAGATCGGGGAGCAGGAGAGCGGGCTCGGCCTGCTGGTCGAAAGCCTGGTGGCCCGCCAGGTGCCGATCGGCGGAGCGGACCGGGCGCGGATCTCCGTGCTCGCCGAGGAGTGGGGCGTGCGCGAGCAGCTCACCCCCGGCATCCTGCGCTGCCTCGGCGACGGACGGCCCGCCCCGGTGCGGCTGCTCGACGGGGAGGGCGACGAGGCCGAGCTGGTGACGGGCTGGAGCGAGCCCGAGCTCGCCGGTCTGGTGCTGGTGCCGTGGATCGGCTGCACCCGCTGCGGCCGCGTCCTGCTGCGCGCCCACTCCTGGGAGCCCTGGGACGACCTCTCCCACGTCGCCGAGCACTACGTGATCAGCACCCCGGACCACGGCGCGGCGCTGCGGATCCTCCCGGCCGGGGCTGCCGACGAGGCCTTCGCCGAGCTGCTCCGGGACTGCCCGCGGGCCTGATCCGCGCACGGGCCGGCAGCGCTCAGCGCTCGTACACCATCTCCGGGAAGCGCGCCGAGGGCCCGTCCAGCAGGTGGTCGTCGCGGCCGCGCAGCCAGCGGTCGAAGAAGGCGGCCACGTAGCTGCGGGTGGCCAGTTCGGCGCGTTCGGGTCGCACGTCGCCGATGTCGTCGGCCAGCTTCTCGGGGCTGATGGCGCCCTGGCGGGCGAGCTGCGGGAACAGGGACTCGGCGTCGGTGTAGGAGGCGTGCCGGGATCCGGTCAGGGTGACGTCGGCGTGCCAGCCGTTGCTGTGCTGCCAGAGGGCGTCCCAGCCGGGCTGCTGGTGGTAGCTGCCGGAGTCGTCGTTCTGGGTGCCCATGAGCAGGAAGGGCCGGTTCAGGCCGTCCTGGGCGACGCTGGTCAGGTGGACGCCCGTCCGCCCGTCCGGGCCGGGGAAGTGCAGCTGGCCGTCCATGTTGATCCCGGCGGCGATCCGGGGGTCGTCGTGCATGGTCTGCAGCGCCGTGGAGCCGCCCGCCGAGTGGCCCACCATGCCGATCCGGTCGAGGTCGAGCGAGTCGGCGAGGCCGGCGGGCAGGCGCCGGTCGCACCGCAGCCCGGCGAGCTGGTCCAGGACGAAGCGGGTGTCGTCGACGCGGGTCTGCAGCGCGGTGCGCAGGGTCGCGCCCATGTCGAGGCCGGGGTCGGCCAGCAGCTCGGGGAAGACGGACGCGGCCAGGCGGCCGTCGGGGAACTCCACCTCGGAGGCGTCCCAGGTGTGGTCGACGGTGACCACCACGTAGCCGCGCGAGGCGAGGTCCTCCACCAGGGCGGTGCCCCAGGTGCGCGGATCGCCGAAGCCGGCCGAGTAGAGGACGACGGGGCGCTTGCCGCCGGGCAGCGCCGGTGCGTCGGTACGGGCGTGGGTGCGGACGCCGGCCCAGTCGGTGCGGTCGGGTTCGAAGCCGTAGTCCGTCTGGCCGACGCTCCCGGCGCTGCCGAAGTGCGCGGCCGCCGCGGGCGCCATGAACGGGGCGCGGTCGCCGCCGGTGGCGGGGCGGGCGGTCGGGTACCAGAAGCTGATCATCAGCTCGCGGGGCTTGCCCGGCTTCAGCGGGAACTCCCGGTCCGGGTCGGTGAGCTTCAGGGAGGTGGTGCCGATCGGGTACGGCCCGGTCGGGTCCGGCAGCGCGGCCGTGGCAAGCCTGCCCCAGCCGGTGTCCCGGGGCGCGGCGGCCGCTCCCGGTGCGCCCGCCGCGCCCAGGGCCACCGCCGTCGCCAGCAGTACCGTCGCCACGGCCCGTCCACGCCTGCTCATCGCCGTTCCTCCTCCTCGCGGTGATCCCTTGCGCAGGAGACGGTACGGGCGGAGCCGGGCCGCAGCCGTCATACCGGGGGGCCAAGTCGCCGTGGCTACCCCGGTATGACACCGTCGGCCCGGTCCGCGGCTCAGCGGTACTTCTTGAGCTCCCGGCGGGCCAGCGAGCGCTTGTGGACCTCGTCCGGCCCGTCGGCCAGGCGCAGGCTGCGGATGCCCGCCCAGAGCTGGGCGAGCGGGGTGTCCTGGCCGGTGCCGCCGGCGCCGTGCGCCTGGACCGCCTTGTCGAGGATCCACTCGACGGTGGCCGGGGTGGCGATCTTGATGGCCTGGATCTCGGTGTGCGCGCCGCGGTTGCCGACGGTGTCCATCAGCCAGGCGGTCTTGAGCACCAGCAGCCGCAACTGCTCGATGCGGACGCGGGATTCGGCGATCCAGTCCTGGATGACGCCCTGCTCCGCGAGTGGCCGGCCGAAGGCGACGCGGGCGGTCGTCCGGCGGCACATCAGCTCCAGTGCGCGTTCGGCCGCGCCGATGGCGCGCATGCAGTGGTGGATCCGGCCGGGCCCGAGGCGGGCCTGGGCGATGGCGAAGCCGGTGCCCTCCTCGCCGATCAGGTTCTCCACCGGGACGCGGACGTCCTCGAAGAGCACCTCGGCGTGGCCGCCGTGGTCGGAGTCGTCGTAGCCGAAAACCGTCATGCCGCGCTTGAAGGTGATCCCGGGGGTGTCGCGTGGGACGAGCACCATGCTCTGCTGGCGGTGCGGTTCGGCGGTGGGGTCGGTCTTGCCCATCACGATGATCAGCTTGCAGTCCGGGTTCATCGCGCCGGTGATGTACCACTTGCGGCCGTTGATCACGTACTCGTCGCCGTCACGGACGATCCGGGTGGCGACGTTGGTGGCGTCCGAGGAGGCGACCTCGGGCTCGGTCATCGCGAAGGCGGAGCGGATCTCGGCGTCCAGCAGCGGGCGCAGCCAGCGCTCCTTCTGCTCGGCGGTGCCGAACTCGGCGAGCAGCTCCATGTTCCCGGTGTCGGGGGCCGCGCAGTTGAGCGCGGGCGGGGCCAGCTGGGGGCTGCGGCCGGTGATCTCGGCCAGCGGGGCGTACTGGAGGTTGGTGAGGCCGGCACCGTGCTCGCCGGGGATGAAGAGGTTCCACAGGCCCTGCTTGCGGGCCGCCGCCCTCAGGTCGGCGACCACCGGCGGGACGCTCCACGGCTCGCGGGCCGGGTCGGCGAGCTGCTCGGCGAGGACGGGCTCGGCCGGGTACACGTGCTCGTCCATGAAGGCGAGCAGCTGCTCGCGCAGCTCGGTGGTGCGGGCGTCGTAGGCGAAGTCCATCGGTCAGCTCTCCTTGAGGGTGCCCAGGCCGTGCCGGGCGAGGATCGGGGCCATCTCGCCCGCGCGCTCGAACCCGGCGCCGAGGGTGCGGCCCTGCTGGAAGCGGAAGAAGATGCCCTCGGCGACGGCGGCGAGCTTGAACGAGGCGAAGGCGACGTACCAGTCGAGGTCGGCGGCCTGGCGGCCGGTCAACTCGGCGTAGCGGGAGACGATCTCGTCCGGCCCGGGGAAGCCGGGGGCGGTCATGGCGGAGGGGATGATGCCGCCGCCGACTCCGGCGAGTTCGGTGTACATCACGAGCAGGCCGATGTCGGTGAGCGGATCACCGAGGGTGGACATCTCCCAGTCGAGGACGGCGGTGATGGTGTCGCCGTCGTCGACCAGGACGTTGTCCAGCCGGTAGTCGCCGTGGACGAGCGCCGGCGCGGGCGAGACCGGCAGGCGCTGGGCGAGGAGGGCGTGCAGGCGGTCCAGGTCGGGGAGGTCGCGGCTGCGGGAGGCGGCGAGCTGCTTGGACCAGCGGCGCAGCTGGCGCTCCAGGTAGCCGTCGGGGTGCCCGAAGTCGGCGAGGCCGACGGTGGCGGGGTCGATCCGGTGGAGGGTGGCGAGGGTCTCGACCAGGCGGCGACCGAGATCGGCGACGCGCTGCTCGCCGAGCGCGGCGAGGGACGCGGCGTCACGGTGGGCGGTGCCGGCGACGTGCTCCATGAGGTACCAGGGCGCGCCGAGGACGGTGTCGGTGGGGTCGAGGAGGAGCATGCCCGGGACGGGCACGCCGGTGGTTCGGAGCGCGGACATGACGCGGTACTCGCGGCCCATGTCGTGGGCGGTGGCGAGGACGTGCCCGAGCGGGGGGCGGCGCAGGACCCAGCGGGAGGCGCCGTCGGTGAGGACGTAGGTGAGGTTGGAGCGACCCCCCTCGATGAGGTCGGCCCGCAGCGGGCCCTGGACGGTGCCGGGCAGCTCGCGGTCCAGGTGGGCGCGGAGACGGGCGAGGTCCAGACCGGGCGGATCGGCGGGGGTCTCGGGCATCGGGCGACTCCTGGGAGGGGAGAGGGGAGGGAAGGGAGGGATTGACTAAGCGCTTGCTTAGCATCGATCGGACGGCGCGCGGTGTCAATACGCGGCGAGCCCCCGGACCGGGTGGTCCGGGGGCTCGTCGGCCGGATCGAGGATCAGACAGAGCCGAACTCGCCGGCGGCAGTCGCAGCGACGAAGGACCGCCATGCCTCGGCCGGGAAGAGGAGGACAGGACCCTCGGGGTCCTTGGAGTCGCGGACAGGCACGACGCTCGGGAAGTCAGGCGCCACCTCGACGCAGCTCCCCCCGTTGCCGCTGTACGGGCTCTTCACCCACCGGGCATCAGCCAAGTCAACGGCAACCTCGACGCAGTTACCGCCCTGCTGACTGAAGCTCGACTTCACCCAGCGCAAGGAAGCCGGATCAAAAAGCGCCATCACTGAACCACCTTTCGAACAGCACCGTCGGGACGAGCAGCCAGGTCAGGCGCTGCCGAACTCGCCCGCAGCCGCGGCGGCAACGAAGGACCGCCAAGCAGCGAGGGGAAAGACGAGCGCGGGCCCCTCCGGATCCTTCGAGTCACGGACTGGGACAACACCCGGGAAGTCAGGCGCGACCTCCACGCAAGTACCGCCGTTGTCCGAATAGGAGGACTTGAACCAGGAAGCGCGGGAGAGGTCTGGGCGTGCCATGAGTCAAAGTTCCTTTCGAGCCTGGCGAATCAGGTCAAGGGAGGCGGCTCGGGTCAGCGCATCCACCTGCAACCGATCGTAGGCCCTTTCCCATGACCTGATAGTCCTGTCTTCCCTCACGACATAGCCGTGGTCGGCGGATTCCGTATAGCCGACCACAGACCTGTCGGCGAATGTCAACAAGGTGACAACGGACCGGAATGGTGCGTGCTCGGCCAGGGCGAACGGGGCCACCTGGAAGATCACATGAGGCCTCGCCGCCATCTCGGCCAGGTAGTCGAGCTGTGCGCGCATGGTGGCCGCACCGCCCACCGGACGCCGGATGCCGCTCTCGTCTATCACCGCGTGGATGATTGGCGGCTCGGCACGCTTGAGCAGACGCTGTCGGGCGATGAGGAACTTCACTCGCTCCTCAGCCTGATCCTGAGTACTGCTTCCTCGCTGCACTGCCGCCGACTCTCGCGCAGAAGCGTAGGCCTTGGTCTGGAACAGTCCAGGGATGAGGTTCGGTTCGAAGATCCGGATCTCCGCCGCACGCGCCTCCTGAGCAGCGTGCTCGGGGAAGCCCTCCAGGAAGCCCTTCCGCCTCATCCCGACCCACATCAACTCGAGCGTCTGGCCCGTCCCGAGCGCCTTGTCGGCCGCCCTGACGAAGGTTCGGCTGGTGGATTTGCGGCCCGTTTCGACTGCCGAGATGTAGCTGTCCGAGTAGCCCATGGCTGCCGCCAGGTCCTGCTGCGTCCAGCCCAACGCCTCGCGCGAGCTGCGGAGCAGCGCGCCGAAAGACTCTCGCGGAGACGACGTCGGGTCAAGCTCCTTGCGGTTCATGGCACACGTCCAATTCCACCAAGGGGACAGGCAAGTTGAACGATTCCGAAGCTTAGCCGACAGTGGACACCACCGGTAGTCGTATCGCTACACAGAGGAGCGACCCTTGAGCTGCCCCACGCCCCCACAGGCCTTCGGCCGACCGCAGGTGGTCGTCTACCTGGCCAAGAGCAACTCCCGCTTCCCCAAGCGCGAGTTGCGGCTCTGCGAGGCCTACGCCCACGCCTTCCGCTGGGACATCTCGCTGATCGTCGTGGACGACGAAGCCGACCTGAAGAGCCCCGAGCGCCGGCCGATGCTCCAGGCCGCCCTCCAGCGTCTCCTCGACCGTCGCGCCGGGGCGATCCTCGTCCCGTCCAGAGCCACCATCTCCGCGATCGACGGCGAGTTCAACGAGTTCGCCTCGTGCGTCGAGAAGGCCTCCGGCTTCATCCAGGTGGCGACCCGCCGATGACCCTCGACCGCTACACGATCCTCCCCGCCGACGCCCCGAACGGCGCCGCCTACCAGGTCTGGATCATCCACGACCGCACGAGCGACCTCCCCGTCAAGGCCCTCCCGCCGGCCGACGACCCGCTTCGCTTCTACTCCTACGCGCACGCTCAGGCCTGGGTCCGCAAGAACGAACTCCCGCGCACCGCGTACGAGATCCGCCTGATCGACGCCGGCAGCCCGCACTTCCTGCAACTCGAGTGCTGGGGCCTCTGGGACCCCGCTCGACACGAGTACCTCCGCATGCCGGGCTCCTCGCACCGGATCCGGCGCTTCTACACCCGCGCCGCCGCCGAGGCGTTCCGGCAGCACCTCAACCGGGTCGAGGAATAGCGAAGTTGCCGGGCGGCTGCATCGCGTGGCGTGGTCCCGCAGCCGTCCGGACCCGGCACGTGCCGGAGCAGGCGTCAGAGCTCCTTGATACGCGCCTTCAGCAGGCAGAACTCATTGCCCTCGGGGTCGGCGAGCACGTGCCAGGACTCGTCGCCCGTCTGGCCGATGTCGGCCGGGCGCGCCCCCAGCGCCAGCAGGCGCTCGAGTTCGGCATCCTGGTCGCGGTCGGTGGCGTTGACGTCGATGTGCAGCCGCGACTTGCCCGGCTCCGGCGCGTCCCTGCGGCTGAGGAAGAGGGTCGGCTGCGCACCCCCGAACCCCTCCCGGGGCCCGATCTCGATGCTGCCGTCGTCCTCGCGGGAGAGCACCACGAAGTCCAGGACCTCGCACCAGAACCGCGCCAGCACCTCCGGTTCGCGGCAACCGAGTACGAGCTCGCTGATGCGACACGCCATGGACGAAACCTGCCCTCACCGTGGGAACCTGCCGACCGGCAGCCGCGACCGGAGCCTTCGAGGCCCGGCAGCGGCGGCACACGCGAGACCGTACCGAACGGGGCGTGCGATCGCGACGGATTTTCGCCGTGTCAGGCGGGCCGGCCCGCGCCCTCCGCCGGACTGCCGCCCTGACCTGCGGCGGCCGGAACCGGAGCCGGCCATCCCGGCATCCTTTACCCTGTTCAGCGCAAAAGCGATCGAACGGACACGGGGAGAGAGCCGATGGCGGACGGGTTCAAAGTCGACCTGGACGCGCTCGACAAGGCGGCTTCGGGCATCACCGACACCTTGGCGAAGCTGCAGTTCAAGAAGGTCAGCGACCTCGACCACAAGAAGGAGGACATCGGCCACGACCACCTGGCCGATGTCCTCGGTCACTTCCTGAAGCGCTGGGAGATCGGCGTGGAGAACCTCGGCAAGGACGCCTCGCAGGTCTCGCAGCGCCTCAACGCGAGCGTGAAGGCCTACGGGAAGCTCGACGGCCAGATCGCCGGGCACCTGCACGGCACGCTCAAGCGGGACAGCGGCGAAGACCCGGGGGCGAAGTAACGTGGCGAAGGAACTCGGGGAGACCTCCGACGCCAAGGAGCTCATACCGGGCGACCCCGAGGCGGTCGGATCGACCGCCGCGTGGCTGAAGAGCTACGGCGACACCCTGCACTCCACCGGTGAGGGCCTCAAGCGGATCGACACCACCGACGGGTGGACCGGTCAGGCCGGCGACGCGTTCCGGGCCGCCTTCAAGGGCGAGCCGCAGAAGTGGCTGGAGGCGGGCGACTGCTTCCACGACGCCGCCACCGCCCTGACCACCTACAAGTCGACGCTGGAATGGGCGCAGGGCCAGGCCAGGGACGCGATCCGGCAGTGGGGTGAGGCCCAGGCCGCGACGGCCAAGGCCAAGACGGAGCACGAGGCGCAGGAGAAGAGCGAAGGCCGCAAGCTGCCGTTCACCGATCCCGGCGACGCCACCCGGACGACCGCCGAGAACACCCTGAGCAGCGCGCGGAGCCAGCTCAAGACCGCCGGCGACACGGCGGCCGACGCGGTCGCCAAGGGCCGTGACAAGGCACCCGAGGAGCCGGGCTGGCTGGACAAGGTGGGCGACTTCTTCTCCGACGCCGGGGACTTCCTGGAGGACATGGGCAAGACCGCCCTGGCGGACCTGGAGTCCATCGGCAACGCGATGGTGCACGATCCCGGCGCGGTGCTGGAGATCGCGGGCGGCCTCGGCCTCGCGACGCTCGGCGCCGGCGGCGAGATCCTGGGCGTCGGCCTGGACCTGACCGGTGTGGGCGCGGCCATCGGCATCCCCGTCAACGTCGCCTCGGCCGGCGTGATCGCCACCGGCCTCGGCATGGCCGGCATCGGTGCGGCCCAGATCGCCCAGGACGCGATGGGCCCCGACCGGGTCCAGATGGAGGGCAACGGCGGAGGCGGCGGAAGCAGTTCGCCGGACATGCGGACCCAGCCCTCCCGGGCGGCCGACCCCAACGCCAAGCCCGAGGGGCGGGTCACCAACATCCCCAAGAACGCGGACGACACCACCCGGCGCGCGTTCACCCGGGAGAACGAGTCGGCCGACATCCTCGCGAAGAACGGCTACAAGGTCGAGCAGAACCCGGACGTCCCCGGCACGACCAAGAACCCGGACTACCGCGTCGAGGGCGAGGTGATGGACTGCTACGCGCCCACCGCGAAGAACCCCCGCTCCATCGCCACCGGCATCCAGAAGAAGGTCGACGAAGGGCAGGCGGACCGCATCGTCCTGAACCTGTCCGACAGCGACGTCGACGTGGGCGCCATGCGCAAGCAGCTGAACGACTGGCCGATCGAGGGGCTGAAGGAGGTCACCGTGATCGACAAGTCCGGCAACGTGGTCTCCCTCTACCCGTAGCAGAACAGAAAGACGGACATGGCAATCTCCTACAGCCTCGAACTGGTGACCCCGTGGTCCCCTGCGCAGGTCGCGCAGACGCTCACCGGCGTCGCCCGGTCGCTGCGGCTCGTCGACGAGTCCGCGACCGCCGAAGCGCTGCTCGACGACGGCGTGCTCACGGCGTACGGCACCTGGCTCCGCGTGGCCGCGCGCAAGCCCACCCCGTGGGGGGACCCGGAGATCGGCGGCCGGGTCTTCACCCCGACCGTCTCGGTCGTCTTCCGGCTGGGCAAGGACGCCGACGTCTCCGGCCAGCAGGACGACATGACCCGCCTCGCCGACGGCCTGCTGGCGCAGGTGCCCGGCGACGCGGTCCTGCACCTCGACTACGAGGACGTCTGGTTGGTGCGCCAGGACGGCGAGTTGGCGCTCAGCGAGCGTTCCGACTTCTGGCCGCCGAACCGCCTGGCCGGCATCTCGGCGCCCTACCGCCGCCAGAACCACGAGTTCCTCGACGAGGAGTGAGCCCGCCCGCGTGAGCGAGCGCTGAGCAACGCGTGAGCGAGCGAGCGCTGAGCAACGCGTGAGCGAGGGCTGAGCAACCTGCGAGGGCCCGGGAGCGTAGCCTGCTCCCGGGCCCCTGTGTGCCGCCCAATTGCGCACACCGGCACGTTTAAGGGCTGCGGATCAGGCTGAAACCGACGCGTTCTGCCTTTGAACTACCGTGCCACGGAGCGGCACAGACGGGACTTGAACCCGCATTCGTCGATGTTCGTCCGCACCCGGTCGATCCGGTGTTCGGCGGCGAATGCTGAGACTGGAGCGAGAGTCTGAGATTCAGGGGGCCTGCCTCTGCCGGGCTTGGGCTACCCCGGCCGGTGGTGCCGGGGGGAGGATTTGAACCTCCACTGTGACCCCTGGTCAGCTTCAACATCAGTGTCAGCTTTTCGCACCGCGCGCAGCGCACCCGCCAGGAGTCCCCTGGCAGGGTGCCGACGCGCCCGGTGCACCCGCCCGGCTCCCCGGGCGGGCGATCATGAGGCTACCGGAACAGGTAGCCGAAGACGGCGTCGCCCACCCGCTGGTCGGTGACCTCCACCGAATTGGCCTCCTCGCGAGCGAACTTGACGGCCTGCTGGAGCTTCTCCACCCGCTCCGCGAGCTCGTTCACCCGGCGGGCCGGCAGCGCGCCGGAGAACTTGACCGTGGTCCAGTAGCCGACCGGCACGTCCTCGTAGTAGACCTCGACCTGGGCCGGGTGCTTCTCCGTCGCCTCGGCCTTGACGTGGTTGCGCGGCACCTTCTTGGTGCGGATGGTGCGCACCGGCTCCGTCTTCCACGAGTCGGTGGACGGGTCCAGGTTCCACGACTCGGAGGCGTCCAGCACCGGGAGCTTCCGCACGAAGGTGAACAGGTCGGTGAGCTGCTTCTCCAGGAAGAGCAGGTACGGCACCGGCACCTGCGCGAGGAGCACCTGGCCGTCGACCACCACGTCGGCACGGGCGTCGACATTGGCCCAGTCCTTGGTGGCCGTCACGTCGAAGAGCCGGGTGAGCGTGCTCGCGGTGGACCGCAGGACGTCCTCGGCCTTGAGCTGCACCCGGGTCGACTCCGGCGGGAGCTGCTCGCCCTCCTCGTCCTTCGGCTGGTAGGTACGGGAGATCCCGGCCAGGAGCGCGGGCTTCTGCAGGTCCTGGTGGGCCTGCGTCAGCTCCTGGAAGGACTTGGACTTGACGCCCTTTTCGACGGCGATGATCTGGTTCAGCTTTGCCACGCCGCGGACGCTATCAGCCACCGACTGACCGGCGACAGCGGATTTCCGACCGCCGGCGGACTCAGTCGGTGCGGCGCGCCAGGGCCAGCACGCTCAGGCCGAACATCAGGACGCCCAGCGGGAGGTGGACCGCCGGCACGTGCGCGATGCCGAGCACGACCTGCACGGAGGCGAGGACCAGGAAGCCGGAAGCCTCCCAGACCGGCCGCAGCGGGCCGCCGCCGGGCTTCCACGCCAGCACCGCCGCGAGCACGTACAGCATCGACGCCGCGTACATCACCCGGGCGCCGACACTGTGCAGCGTCTCCCCGTACGAGGTGGTCAGCAGCAGCCCGGCGGAGACCGCCTGCGTGAAGGTGGTCAGGGTCTGGAGCGCGATCGCGATCCGCAGGAACGGGAAGCGGGACGGGAAGCGGGACGGGAAGCTGCGCGGGGTCGTCGTCGGCTGTCCGGCCATGGTCGCGGTCCTCTTTTCCGCCCGGGGGCAGTGGATCGGTAGGGTCTCACCGGTCCGACGAAGCGGGCCCGCGAAAGGTAAGGCGCGGAGGGGGGCGGGGGCATGGGGACGACAGGATCGCCAGGGACGCCGGGAGCGCCGGAGACGCCGGCAGCGCAGGGGACGCCGGGAGCACCGGAAGCCGTCGCCGACGGGGTGTCCGGCGAGCGGCGCCGACTGCTCAACATCGCCTACCGCCTGCTCGGCTCACTGGCCGAGGCGGAGGACGCCGTCCAGGAGGCCTACGCACGCTGGTACGCGCTGCCGGCGCACCGCCGGGCGGAGATCCTCTCCCCCGGCGCCTGGCTGACGACCGTCACCGGCCGGCATCTGCCTGGACCTGCTCGGCTCCGCGCGGGCCCGGCGGGAGCGCTACGTCGGCGCCTGGCTTCCCGAGCCGCTGCCCGACCGCGCCGAGCTGGGCCCCGGGCGCGGCGGCGGCCTCACCGACCTCGCCGAACAGATGGTCCTGGACGAGTCGGTGGCCATGGCCTTCCTCGTCGTGCTGGAGTCGATGACACCCGCCGAGCGGGTGGCGTTCGTCCTGCACGACGTCTTCCGCTACCCCTTCGCCGAGATCGCCGACGTGCTCGGCCGCACCCCCGCGGCCTGCAAGCAGCTGGCGTCCTCCGCCCGGCGGCGGGTGGGCCCCGCACCCGCCCCGGTGACGGCGCCCGGGCAGGCCGAGACCGTACGGCGCGTCAAGACGGCCTGGGAGAACCGGGACATCGCGGCCCTCGTCGCCGTCCTCGACCCGGCCGCCGTGATGACCGCCGACGGCGGCGGCATGGTCGGCGCCGCCCTGCACCCGGTCGAGGGCGCGGCGCGCATCGCCCAGTACATGGTCGCGATCGCCGACAGGGCCCCCGGGCTGGAACTCGTGGAGCTGTCGGTCAACGGCAGGCCCGGCCTGGTGGCCCGGCGCGACGGCGTCGTCATGACGGTCGCCTCCTTCGACGTCGCGGACGGCCGGGTCGTCCGGATCTGGGCGGTCCGCAACCCGGAGAAGCTCGGGCCGTGGCTGACCGACGCGGCGGAGGCCTGACCGGCCGGCAGAACCCCGCCCCCGGACGCTGAGCGGACGGCTGCGCCGGGCCAGGGCTGGAGCCGAGGCCGGAGCCGGGGCCGGAGCCGGGACGGCCGCCGACCGGTGTGATCATGGTCTCAGCGGGTCCGCGGTGAACGGGCGCGAGCCGTGCGACGGCGGTGCGCCGGCCGTACGCCGCGCCACGTCGGCGGTGCCCGGCCGCACCAGCGCTCCCCTCGACCGCCAGAATGACCTCCATGAGGTTGATCCACACGCTGCTCGGCGTGTTCGTCCTGCTGCTGGTCGTCGGCAGCATCCTGCGCACCCTGGTCGTCCCCCGCGGGCTGTACTCGGCGCTGGTGCACCGGCTCTGGCGGGTGCTGCGCACCGCGCTGCGCGTCTGGGCCACGCCGTTCGGCACGTACCGGGCGCAGGACCGCGCCCTGACCTGGCTGGCACCGCTGGTGCTGCTCGGCATGCTCGGGGTGTGGCTCAGCGGCATGCTGATCGCCTACACCCTGCTGCTGCACGGCACGTCCGGGCTCGGCTGGTCGACGTCCATCCGCGAGGCCGGATCCAGCCTCTTCACCCTCGGTTACGCCAGCGGCGAGCGGCTGCAGCTGTCCGCGATCGACTTCATGGCCGCCGCCAGCGGCCCGCTGGTGATCGCCCTGCAGATCGCCTACCTGCCCACCCTCTACGCCGCCTACCAGCGCCGCGAGACCGAGGTGACGCTCCTGCAGTCCCGGGCCGGGGAACCGGCCTGGGGCCCGGAACTGCTCGCCCGTCAGTCCCTGGTCGACACCGAGACGGCCCTCCCCCAGCTCTACCGGGACTGGGAGCGGCTGGCCGCCGACATCGGCGAGAGCCACTCCAACTACCCGGTGCTGCTGTCGTTCCGTTCCCCGCAGCCCAACCGCAGCTGGGTGGTCGGACTGATCGCGGTGATGGACGCGGCCGCCCTCCACCTCGCCCTCTGCCCGCGCTCGGCTCCCGCCGAGGCCCGCCTGGTGATCCGGGCCGGCTTCACGGCCATGCGCGACATCGGCCGCTCCCTGCGCGTCCCCTTCGACCCCGACCCGGACCCGGCGACCCCGATCCGCCTCAGCTACGCCGAGTACCTGGCGGCCGTCGCCATGATCACCGCCGCCGGGTTCCCCCGCGAACGCCCGGTCGAGGACGCCTGGAAGCACTTCCACGGCTGGCGGGTCAACTACGAGTCGCTCGCCTACGAACTGGCCCGCCGCAGTGACGCCGTCCCGGCGCTGTGGACCGGACCACGCGACTTCCGGGCCCCGGTCATCCCCCCGGCCCGGCCCACCGACCGCCGCCCGGACGCCCCGGGGCCCGAGCTGCCGTCGGCGTGACCGGTCCGGTACCGCGCGGCCCGGCACCGCCCGGTCCGACACCGCGCGGTCCGACACCGAGCGGCCCGGCACCGCGCGGTCCGACACCGAGCGGAGGCGAGCTCAGAGCGCCACCGGGCGGCCGTCGGCCAGCGAGCGTTCCGCGGCGGCCAGCACCTCCACCACGCGCAGCCCGAAGTCCGCGCCGCAGGGGTGCGGCTCGCCGGTGGCGGCGGAGGAGCGCAGGGCGTCCAGGGCGCGGTGCAGGGCGGTCGTCGGGCTCTCGCCGCGCTCGGGCAGCTGCACCACGCCGTGCTCGCCGCGCAGTTCCATCGCGACCCCGCCACCGGCCCGCGGGGCGGTCAGGCTGAGCGCGAGGGTGCTGGAGGCGCCGCCGGCGTGCCGCAGGACCAGGTGGACGGTGTCCAGCGGCCCGGCGACCGCCGTGACCTCCGTCGGCTCGCCCAGCACCGGCAGCAGGACGGACAGCGCGTGCGGGCCGACGTCCCACAGTGAGCCCTTCTCCCGGCGCCACGACGAGGCCGCGTACGGGCTGGTGCTGCCCGGGGCGAACACCGAGCCGAGCCAGTCCGAGCGGCCGGTGAACCAGCCGCCCAGCTCGGCCTGGCGCTCGATCCACGGGATCTGCTCGCCGCCGAAGCGCACCGTGAAGAAGACCACCGAGGCGACCTTGTGCTCCCGCACCGCCTCCGCCACCGCGCGGGCGTCCGGCACGGTGAACGCGACCGGCTTGTCCAGCAGCAGGTGGCAGCCGGCCTCGGCGGCCCGCACCGCGAGACCGGCCTGGACGGACGGGGGCAGGGCGATGGAGACGGCGTCCACGTCGGCGAGCAGCCGGTCGAGGTCGGCGTACCCGGGCACGCCGTGCGCCGTGCCCAGCGCCTCGGCGGCCTCGGCCCGGCGGCCCCAGACGCCGGTGAACTCCAGCCCGGGGTGCTCCGCCAGGGCGGGCGCGTGCACCCGCTCCGCCCAGGGGCCGGTGCCCAGCAGTCCGATCCGCACGATGTCTCCGTTCGTCCTCGTTCGTCGTGTTCCGGCCCGTGCCGGTGAGGGCCGGCCAGGGCCGGTGGGGGCTCCGTGCCGGTGGGGGCCGGCCAGTGCCGGCCAGGGCCGACCTCCACCCCGGCCGTCGCCGGTCCGTCGCCTCTTCGCTACCCGCACTCAGCCCTGTACGCGGGCCAGCGTGAAGCCGTCGTAGCCCTTGCTGCCGACCGTCTGCACCGAGGTCGCGGTGACCCTCGGCTCGGCGGCGATCAGCTCGTGCAGGGCGCGGGTGGCGACGATCGCCGGATCGGTGCTGTCGGCGTCGGCGATCGCGCCGCCGCGCACCACGTTGTCCACGATGATCAGCGAACCGGGCCGGGTCAGCTGGAGCGCGCGGCGGAAGTACTCGGGGTTGCTCGGCTTGTCCGCGTCGATGAAGACCAGGTCGAAGGGCTCCTCGCCCTGCTCCACCAGCGCGGCCAGCGAGTCCGCGGCCCGGCCCTGGCGCACCTCGGCGACCTTGTCCAGGCCCGCCCGAGCGAGGTTGCCGCGCGCCACCTCGGCGTGCCGGGGGTCGAGCTCCAGGGAGATCAGCGTGCCGTCCGCGGGCAGCGCCCGGGCCAGCCAGATGGTGCTGTAGCCCCCGAGCGTGCCGACCTCCAGGATCCGGCGCGCGCCCTGGGTCAGTGCCAGCAGGTGGAGCAGCTTGCCCTGGTTGGGGGCCACCGCGATCCTGGGCAGCCCGGCCGCGTCGGCGGCGGCGGTCGCGGCCTCCAGCGCCGGGTCGTGCCCGACCAGTTGCTCGCAGAAGTAGGCGTCCACGGCGTCCCAGGTGGACTGCTGCGTCGGCGGCGTCGATTGCGTCATCGGGCCCTCCAGTGGTGCACGACCGGCAGGTTCCAGCCGATGCTACTCCGGAGCCCGACGACGCCGACGCGGTACCGCTACGTTCCGTTACTCGGCGACGGGAGCCTGCACGGCTCCTGCGGCCTCGGCGGTCCGAGCGGCCTCGGCCGCCTCCTCCGCCTCGATCCTGGCGTGGGTCTTGGCCGCGCGGCGCTTCATCAGCCACGCCGAGGTGGCGCCGACCACGACCGCCGCCGCCAGGCCCGCCCAGGAGAAGCGCGACAGCCACGGCTCGATCGCCTTGCCCACCTTGAAGACCAGCAGCGTCGTGCCACCGGCCCAGATGACGCCGCCCAGCACGTTGGCGATCAGGAACTTCCAGTACGGCATCTTCAGCGCGCCCGCCAGCGGACCGGCGAAGATGCGCAGCAGCGCGATGAAGCGGCCGAAGAAGACCGCCCACATGCCCCACTTCTGGAAGGACCGCTCGGCGGTCGCCAGGTGCGAGGGCCCGAAGTGCTTGGGGAACTTGCGTCCCAGCTTCTCGAAGAGCGGCTTGCCCCCCTTGCGGCCGATCGAGTACCCGATCGAGTCGCCGATGATCGCGCCCGCGATCGCGCAGGCCGCGATCCCCCACGGGCTCACCACGCCCTTGACCGCCATCAGGGACGCCGTGACCAGGGCGATCTCGCCGGGCAGCGGGATGCCCAGCGATTCGATGCCGATGATCAGGCCGATCAGGGCGTACACCGCCGTGGGCGGGACGCTCTCGATCCAGGCGTCGATGTGCAAGGCCAGTACCTCCGTGGCAGGTCGGAACGGGTGCCGGCCCGTGCTGGAGCCGGCTGCCGTCCCGGCAGTCTTCCGATGGCGGCACCAGGCCGCTCCCCCGAGTCCTCCCGGTCCCCGAGCGCAGCCTAACGTGCCGGGCGGCCTGTCCCCCCGGCCGATCACCGCTGGTTACGACGTACGCCCCCGAGCCATGGTTCCAGGCCGACCGGCGTTTCTTCAAGATTCGGTAAAAAGCGGGCGCCGACGGGCGAGCCAGGCCACGGCCACCGCTACGGCCACGGCCGCCATTACGACGCCGGCTCCGGCTCCGGCTCCGGCTCCGGCTGAGCGGACCGTTCGGCGAAGGTCAGGGCGGTGACGGAGGGACGGCAGGTGGCGACGGGCGGGAGGGTCAGGGCCAGGGGCAGCAGGGCGCCGAGGAGGCCGCGTCCACCGGTGGGCCGCACGTCCCGCACGGAGGTCACCGCCGGACTGGCGGTGCGGAGCTTGTCGCGCTCACCGGCGTCCATCGCCCAGGGCATCGGCGGCGCCTGGTAGCCGTGGGAGCGCATCCGCCCCTCCAGGGTGAGCCGGCTGAACCAGCGCGGTACGGCGTCCAGCACGAGCGAACCGCCAGGGAACCACTCCGCGCAGGCGGCGATCAGGGCCTTCACCCGGGCCGGCGGAAGGTACATCAGCAGGCCCTGGGCGCTGATCAGCACCTCGCGGGTGCGGTCCACCTCCTCGGCCCAGCCCGGTTCGGTGGCGTCGGCGGCCAGGTAGCGCTGGCGCGGGCCGGGCGGCAGGAGCTCCTCGCGCAGCGCCGCCGACTCCGGCAGGTCCACGCTCAGCCACTGGGCCCGTCCGTTGTCCACCCGCCAGTACTGGGTCTCCAGGCCGTCGCCCAGGCAGACCACGGTGCCGCGCGGCTCCCGGGCGAGGAAGTCCGCCACCTCGCGGTCGAAGCAGGCCGCGCGCAGGGCCTGGAGCTGGCCCTGGGTGGCGCTGGTGCCGAACCGCTCGGCGAACGGGAAGTCGATCCGGTCGACCAGCTCGACCGCCTTCGGGTCGGGCAGGACGGTGTCCGGCCGACGCGCCTCCAGCGCCCGGTGCCACAGCGTCCACAGCGCCGTCTCCGGCACCTGCTCCAGCACGGGCCGTTCGCCGCCGCCGCTCATACAGACTCCTTCGTGGATAGCCCCGGCATGAACCCGCCGATTCTGACACCCCGGGCCCGGCGGCCACCGGGGCGACGCGCGGCTCGAGCGACGCTTCGACCATCGCCCCCGGCCCACCGCTCCGCCGCCGCTGCGAACGCCGCAGCCAGCGCCGCAACAGCGGCCGCCGGCGCGGCCGCCGGTTCAGCCCACGCTGAAGGCGCCGTCCGGCGGGGGCGGCGAGTCGGTGGCGTCGGCGTCCGTGACCGGGGCGGTGCGGCCGACCAGCGCGGCCAGGTCCTCGCCCGCCGTGAGGCGGGCCGGGAAGACGTCCCCCGCCAGCCGCCGGCTCAGCTCCGCGACCGGCAGCGGAGCCGTCGAGCCGGCCAGCAGGATGTTGCCGTACCGGCGCCCGCGCAGCACCGGGGCCTCCGCCACCAGGCAGGCGTACGGGAACACCGCCCGCACCGTCGCCGCCTGCGCCCTGGCGAAGGCCAGCGGCGGACCGTCCGCCAGGTTGGCGGCGTAGCAGCCGCCGTCGCGCAGCGCGGTCGCCGCCAGCCGCAGGAACTCCACCGAGGTGAGGTGCGCCGGGGTGCGGGAGCCGCGGAAGACGTCCGCGATCACCAGGTCCTGACTGTCCGCCGGGGTCGCGGCGAGCGCCTCCCGGGCGTCGCCCACCGTCGTGCGGACGTCCGCCCCGGGGCCCTGCCAGGGCAGGTGCTCGGCGACCAGGTCGAGCAGCGGCCCGTCGACCTCCACCACCCGCTGCCGGGAACCCGGCCGGGTGGCGGTCAGGTAGCGCGGCAGCGTCAGCGCGCCGCCGCCGAGGTGCAGCACGTCCAGCGGCTGCCCGGCCGGCGCGAGGGTGTCGGCGAGGTGGCCGAGGCGGCGGGTGTACTCGAACTCGAGGTGGGTCGGGTCGGCGAGGTCGACGTACGACTGGGGGGTGCCGTCGAGCGTCAGCAGCCAGCCGCCGTCCCGGTCGACGTCCGGCATCAGCTTCGCGAAGCCGAGGTCGGTCCGCCGCCCGACCGGGACCGGCTCCTCCGTCACGCGTTCTCCCCCACCGGCCGGACGTCCAGGTAGGCGGCCAGCCAGCGGTCCAGCTCGGCGAACACCCGGGTGCGGGCCGCCTCGCCGGAGAGCACCAGGTCGTGCATGCCGCCCTCGATCCGCACGATGGTCACGTGCCGGCCCAGCTTCGGCCCCTGGGCGGCGATGTCGTCGGCGCGCAGCACGGCGTCGGCGTGGTGCAGCGCGGTGTGCCACTTGGTGGTGGCGATGGACTTCGTCGAGGCCATCAGCAGCACCGGCACGTCGATCCCCAGCCCGTGCCGCAGCCGGCGGTGGCCCTGGTGGATCGCCGACAGCCAGCCCGCGAACAGCGGGAAGCCCTCGGCGCGCTTGAGCGTGAGGTCGAAGTCCCATTCGCCCCGGTGGTCCTTGTGGAGGCTGTGGGTGTAGTGCGGGTTCAGCGCGGACGGCAGGACCCTGGTCGGCGCCAGTCTCCCGAGCGCCGTCACCACGGGGCCGCCGGCGGTGCGGACGGCGAGTCCGGCCGGCATCGACAGGAACGGGCTGTTCAGGAAGAGCCCGTCCACCAGGCCCCGCCCGGCCCGGCGCCCCGCCCACAGCGCGGCCACCAGCCCGCCGGTCGAGTGCCCGTTCACCAGCAGTTGCCGGTGTCCGTCGACCTCGCGGATGATCCGTACCGCCTCGTCGATCTCCTCGTCGTACTCGGTGAGGTCGCGGACGAAGTTCGGCGACTGGTGGGGGCGCAGCGAGCGGCCGTACTTGCGCAGGTCGAGGGCGTAGAAGGAAAAGCCGAGCGTCGCGTAGTGGTCGGCCAGGTTGGTCTGGAAGAAGTAGTCGTTGTAGCCGTGGATGTAGAGGACCGCCCGGTCCGAGCCCGGCACCGTGCGGCGGACCAGCGTCGCGCAGACCGCCCCTTCGGTGTCCGGCCGCAGCTCCAGCTCCGCCGCCTCGTAGGGGGCACCCAGGATGTCTTCCCGAAACTCCATCCGCCCTGACCCGTTCCCTCTGCTCCGCCCGCCTCGCGGCGGGTGACCACCCGTTCCGAGCCCCCGACGATACCGGCCGGTAGGTCGGTCCCGCGCAGCGGCACGGTCCGGGGCGCGGCGGGCCGCGGTCACCCGGTGCGGGTCCCGCGGGCGCCGCCCTCAAGCAGCAGGCCGCGCGCGGCGGGCCTACCGGCTCTGCTCAGCCGCCCGGTCGGGCGCCTCCCCGGACTCCTCCCGCCGCTCGGTGGCCGCCCAACTCGCCAGCAGCCGCAGGGACTCGGCGGACGGGGAGCCCGGCTCGGCGTGGTAGGTGACCAGCACCTGGTCGCCGTCCCCGGCCGGGCGCAGCGTCTCGTACTGGAGGGTGAGCCGGCCGACCACCGGGTGGTCCAGGTGCTTCGTGCCGTGGCCCTTGTCCTGGATCTGGTGGGTGGCCCACAGTCGGCGGAAGTCCTCGCTCTTGACGGAGAGTTCGCCGATGAGCGAGGCGAGCCTGGGGTCGTCCGGGTCGCGACCGGCGTCCAGGCGCAGGATGCCGACCACGTCGGTGGCCTTGGTCTCCCACTCCTGGTAGAGCTCGCGGGCGGCCGGGTCGAGGAAGACGTTCCAGGCGATGTTGCGCTGCTCGGGCGGCATGGCGGCGAAGTCGCCGAGCAGGGCGGTGCCGAGCCGGTTCCAGGCGATGATGTCCAGCCGCCGCCCGAGGACGTAGGCGGGCACGCCCTCCATGGCGTCGAGCAGTTGCTGCAACGCGGGGCGGACCCGCTGGGGGCGGGCGGCGGCCCGGCCGGCCCGGCGGCGGGCGGGCTTGGTGAGCCGGCCGAGGTGGTCGCGCTCGGCCGGACTGAGCCGCAGCACCCGGGCGATGGCGTCCAGGACGGCGGCGGAGACGTTCTCCCCGTGGCCCTGTTCGAGCCGGGTGTAGTACGCGGTGCTGACTCCGGCCAGCTGGGCCAGCTCCTCGCGGCGCAGTCCGGGCACCCGTCGCCGGGTGGTGGTGTCCGGAAGGCCCACGTCCTCGGGCCGCAGCCGGGCGCGGCGGGATCGGAGGAACTCGCTGAGTTCGGTGCGCTGGTCCATGACTGCAGTATGCGGGCGATCCGGCGGGCCGCGGCGCGGGTGAGGGTGACACTGCCATGCGTACGTTCCCCGGTCGTACGTTCCGCGGTCGTACCACCGGGCTTCGTACGCCGGGGTTTCGTACGCCCCGGCTTCGTACGACGATCTCTGGTCTGGTTGGCCTTCCGCCGCCACCGCAGTCTGGGGTCATGGCCAACGAGACGAACGAGAACAACACCACGGGCACCGCCACCCGCACCGTCGCCGCCTACGCGGCACCGCGGCCGGACGCCCCGCTGGAGAAGACGACCATCACCCGCCGGGCCGTCGGCGAGCACGACATCGTGATCGACATCAAGTACTCCGGCATCTGCCACTCCGACCTCCACCAGGTCGGCGAGGACTGGGGCACCGGGATCTTCCCGATGGTCCCGGGGCACGAGATCGCCGGCGTGGTCAGCGAGATCGGCCCGGGCGTGACCCGTTGGAAGGTCGGCGACCGGGTCGGCGTCGGCTGCTTCGTCGACAGCTGCCGGGAGTGCGACAACTGCCAGGCCGGCCTCCAGCAGTACTGCACGGGCGGGGCCGTCTTCACCTACAACGGCACGGGCAGGGACGGCCTGCCGACCTACGGCGGGTACTCGGCCGAGCTGGTGGTGGACGAGGCGTACGCGCTGGGCATCCCCGACAGCCTGCCGCTGGACGCCGCCGCCCCGCTGCTGTGCGCGGGCATCACGCTGTACTCGCCGCTGGCGCACTGGGGTGCCGGCCCGGGCAAGAAGGTGGCGATCGTGGGCCTCGGCGGCCTCGGCCACATGGGCGTCAAGCTCGCCCACGCTATGGGGGCGGAGGTCACCGTGCTCAGCCAGTCGCTGCGCAAGCGCGAGGACGGCCTCGGGCTCGGTGCCGACGACTACCGGGCCACCTCCGACCCGGCGACCTTCACGGACCTGGCGGGCCGCTTCGACCTGATCGTCAACACCGTCTCCGCCGACCTCGACCTGAGCGCCTACATCGGCCTGCTGCGCACCGACGGCACCCTGGTGCAGGTCGGCATGCCGGAGAAGCCGGTCACGCTGCACCCGTTCCCGCTGGCCATCGGCCGCCGCTCGCTGGCGGGTTCGATGATCGGTGGGCTGCCGGAGACCCAGGAGATGCTGGACTTCTGCGGCGAGCACGGGATCGCGGCGGAGATCGAGCTGATCCGGGCCGACCAGGTCAACGAGGCCTTCCGACGGCTGGCGGACGGCGACGTCCGGTTCCGCTTCGTGATCGACGCCTCGACCATCTGACGGACCGACCGCCGGGTCGGCTTCCCGGCGGTTCACAGGAGCCGCCGGGACCTCCGGACGGACCGCCCCGCGCCCCGGTGCTCT
>NZ_JBEPAK010000063.1:0-30823 GCF_040298565.1 Kitasatospora sp. NPDC001539
GAAGAAGGAGAACCGGCGGCCGGCCGCGTCGACCAGGTTGACCCCGCGCGGGGTGCCGTTCGGGCTCACCAGGTGGGCCGGTCAGGCGGCCTCGGCGGAGGTGCCGGTCACCCGGCCGCCGTGGCGGTGCCGGGGCCCTTCGTGGCGGTACCGGTCACCGGGCCTCGGCGGACCGACCGGTCACTTGGCCTTCTTGGAGAAGTAGTCGAACATGTGCGCCGCGACGTCCTCCAGGTACGGGCCGGCCTCGTAGGTGTTGGCGCCGTTGCCGATCGAGGTGTCGCTGACCAGGGCCGGCTTGCCGTCCTTGGTGGCGTACCAGCCGCCGCCGCTGCTGCCGCCGGTCATGTTGCAGCCGATCACCAGCATCGCCGGGCGGCTCGGGTCACCGGTCTTGGCGGCGGGCTTGCCGCCGTCGCAGTGCTCCAGCTCGACACCGTCGAACGGCTTGCCCTCCGGGAAGCCGTAGTTGGCGACGGAGGCCAGCTGGTCGCGCGGGGCGTTGAACCACAGCGGCACCGAGCCGCCGACGGTCTCCTCCAGCGACTTGCCCTTCGGGTCCGGGTTGGCGACCTTGATGATGCCGAAGTCGTACTGGCTCCACGGGCCGCCGCGCTCCGGATCGGCCTCGGCCGTCCACTGCGGCGAGACCATGCCGGAGGTCGCGCCCCACTCGCCGTAGGGCTCCGCGTCCTCCAGCTTGGACTTCTGCTTGTTGCCGTTGCTCAGCACGCCGTTGCTGTTGAAGGCCGGGGCGAAGGTGATGTCCGTGTAGTACTTGTTGCCCTTGCCGCCGTGCAGGCAGTGGCTCGCGGTCCACACCAGGTTGCTCTTGCCCGGGTTGGCCGGGTCGGAGACGACGGTGCCGGAGCAGACGTAGTCCTCGTTGCCGTCCTTGAAGAAGATCTTGCCGTTGACGTGCATGTTCTTCGGGAACGGGTGGGCCACGGGCTTCGCGGGGACCACGGCGGGCGGCTGGTCCGGCGCGGTCGGCGGCTGGGCGGCGGTGGGCTGGGCCGGGGCCGCACCGGTCGGTGCCGCGGTGGGCTGGGCCGGTGCCTGGGTCGGAGCCTGCGTCTGGCCCTGGCCCGGGGCCTGCGGCAGCGGCTTCGGCTTGGCGTTCAGCAGCTTCTGCAGCGTCCAGTAGCCCTTGGTCGCCGGGGTGACGACGTTGGCCTGGGCCCACTTGTCCCAGTCCTCGAGCTTCCAGGTCTTCAGCTCTTCGAGCGTCGGAAGCTTGATCGGGGCCGCGCCCGGCTTGCCGGAGGCGCTCGCTGCGACGGTGGGAGCCGTGGTTCCGGCGCCGACCGGATCGGCGTTGTCCGGCCCGCAGCCGGTGGCGACCACCATGGTCAGCGCGGCGACGGAGGCGCCCAGGACGGCACGGCTCGGCCGGGATATCGATGACATGAGTTCAAATCCCCCAGTTGACTACCGCCATGCGGCCCGCTCCCAGGGGTGCGCCCCCGGAGGTCGCAGGCATGGCAGGTGAGGAGTCTGCCATGCGGATAAGGAAGTCCTTACATCCGCCCCCGGCTGGTACGGAGCTGTCACGGGATCGGCACCGGATCGGCACCTGGTCCCCGTCGCGGGACCGGAGCCGGGTGAGCCGGGGCCGGAGCCGGGTGAGCCGGGACCGGAGCGGGCGGTCGACCGGCCGCCGGGGCGAGCGGTGCCGGGCGGGGTGCCGGAAATTCGGTTGCGGGCCCCCTCCGGATTTCCTAGCGTGGAGCTCGTCGTCAGCCAGACAAGGAGAAGGCCGTTGCTCTACTGAGGTCCCGGGACACCGCCCGCCGCGCAGGTCGGATTCATCGCCGCGCGGTGTGAGAGTGTGCGACCTCAGTCACGGCCCCGTGGCGCCTTGCTGCTTGCTGCGCCTCCCTTCCATGCCGTACCGGTTCCGCACCCGCGGTGTCCTCCCGTGTTGCTCATCACCCCTTTCAGCAACCATCCGGGAGGCCCTACATGGCACAACCCACCACTGCCGTCCTGTGCACCGACCTCAGCTTCGAGTGGCCCGACGGCAAACCCGTCCTCGACGGCTTCGACCTCGCCGTCGGCCCCGGCCGCACCGGACTGATCGGGCTCAACGGCGCCGGCAAGTCCACCCTGCTGCGGCTGATCGCCGGCGAGCTCACCCCGAGCGGTGGCACCGTCCGGATCGCGGGCGAACTCGGCTACCTGCCCCAGGGCCTGACGCTCGACACCGGTCTGCGGGTCGACGAAGCGCTGGGCATCCGGGCCACCCGGGAGGCCCTGCACGCCATCGAGTCCGGCGACACCGACCAGCGGCACTTCGACGCCGTCGGCGACGACTGGGACGTCGAGGAGCGCGCCCGCGCCACCCTCGACCGGCTCGGCCTGCACCGGCTGGGCCTCGACCGCACCACCGGAGAACTCTCCGGCGGTGAGGCGGTGCTGCTGCGGCTCGCCGCCCTGCTGCTGCGCCGGCCGGACGTCCTGCTGCTCGACGAGCCGACCAACAACCTCGACCGGGCCGCCCGCGAGCGGCTCTACGACGCGGTGGCCGGCTGGTCCGGCGTCATGGTGATCGTCAGCCATGACCGCGAACTGCTCGAGCACGTCGACCAGATCGCCGACCTGCGGGACGGCGAGGTGACGTGGTTCGGCGGCAACTTCACCGAGTACGAGCGCACCCTCGCCGCCCAGCAGGAGACGGCCGAGCGGCTGCTGCGCAACGCCGAGGCCGACGTCCAGCGCCAGAAACGGGACCTGGTCGAGGCCCGCTCCAAGCTGGAGCGCAGCGCCGCCTACGGCAAGAAGCGCTCGGTCACCCGCAACGACCCGCACATCTTCGCCGGAATGCTCAAGCGCAAGGGCCAGGAGACGGCGGGCCGGGTGGCCGGCATGCACACCGAGCGGCTGGAGGAGGCCAGGCAGCGGCTCGCCGTCGCCGAGGAGGCCGTGCGCGACGACGCGGAGATCCGGATCGACCTGCCGCGCACCGCCGTGCCGGCCGGGCGCACCGTGCTCACCCTGCAGAAGGTCCGGCTGTCCTGCGGTGCCACCGCCGACCTCGACCTGCGCGGCCCCGAGCGGATCGCCCTCGTCGGCCGCAACGGCTCCGGCAAGAGCACCCTGCTGCGCACCATCGCGGGTGAACTCTCCCCGGTGGAGGGCCAGATCACCGCGCCGGTGTCGTTGCGCCACCTGCCGCAGCGGCTCGACCTGCTGGACGACGAGCTGACCGTCGCGGAGAACGTCAAGCTGTTCGCCCCCGCGGCCGGGGACAACGCGGTCCGTGCCCGGCTGGCCCGCTTCCTGTTCCGCGGCGCCCGGGCCGATCAGCCGGCCGGCACCCTGTCCGGCGGCGAGCGGTTCCGGGCGACACTGGCCGCCCTGCTGCTGGCCGACCCGCCACCGCAGCTGCTGCTGCTGGACGAGCCGACCAACAACCTGGACCTCGCCAGCGTCCGCCAGCTCACCCAGGCGCTGGCCGCCTACCAGGGCGCGCTGATCGTGGTCAGCCACGACCTGCCGTTCCTGCGCGGCCTCGGGCTGACGAGGTGGCTGGAGCTGGACGGCGAGCTGAGGGCGGTGGACCCGATGTGACGGGGGAGCGGGTCGCGGGGCTCTGGGGCGGGAGCGGCGGTACCGGCCGCCGGGTCCTCACCGGGGCGGGAGCGGCGGTACCGGCCGCCGGGTGCTCACCGGCGCCGCCTCCCGCTGCCCGGGCAGCCCTGGCTGCCCCGGCCGCTCCGCGCGTCCTCGGTGAGCACGCGGCGGGCCGTGCTCAGGGCCGAGTCCCTGAGCCCGGCCAGCTCGTCGGGGGTGAACACGGCAGTGCGGACGTCCGGCGGGATGCCCGCACCGTCGAAGGTGCCGCCGTTGCGGGTGAGGTACTTCTCGTTCGGCAGGACGACCAGCAGATCGGATGAGACGGGCTTGAGCAGCACGTCGGAGAAGACGCCCTGGGTGTTCTCGCCGATCCTGGTCACGAGCGGGCAGCGCCCCATCAGGGCCTGGGTGAAGGTCTCCGCCGCGCTGGCCGAGATCGAGGAGGTGAGCACCGCGACCGGTCCGGTGAAGGGCGGGGAGGCCGAGGGCCGTACCGGGATCGGCTCGGGGCGGGTGAACTTCGTCGGGTCTGCCGGGTCGTCGCGCGCCGTCTTCCGGTAGGCGAGGTACGGGCGGTCGGTGAGCCGGGCGGCGATGTGCAGCCCGAGCGCGTCGGAACCGCCGCCGTTCAGCCGTACGTCGACGACCAGGCCGCGGAGGCGGCCGGGCCCGGCCGACAGGGCGTCCAACGCCCGGTCCAGTTCGGCGACCTGGCTGCGGTAGTCGCCGTCGGTGTAGGCGTCGAAGCTGCTCACCCGCAGGAAGCCGAGGCCGTCCGGGAGTCGGCCCACGCCGAGCTTCCCGTCGGCGAAGAGCTGCTCCGGGCCGGTGAGTTGGGCGGCGGATGCCTGACGGGCCCGCTCGGTCAGCTCCTTGGTGCGCTGCGTCGTGCCGGGCCGCCGGCCGCCGAACACCGGCCGCAGCTGTCCGTCGACCGACCGGAGCAGCCCGGTGTGCGCGTCGCTCAGCGGCCGGAGCATGTCGGTGAAGACGTCCTGGAGCTGTTCCACCGTCGTCGCCGGGGTGATCCTGCGCCGCTGCTCGTCCCGGTCGGCGTGCCAGTCGATGCCCTTGGCCGCGAAGAAGGGGTAGTTCTCCTCGAACGTCTCCCAGAACCGGTCGAAGACGGCGAGCGGGTCGTTCGGCGCCGGGCGGGTGCACAACGGCGGCAGGGCGTCGAGCCGCACGAGCGTCTTGGTGCCGACGTCGCCCTCCTCCCGTTCGAGCGCGCGGTTCGGGCCGCGCGGCGTGAGCGTCAGTGCGTCGGTGCCCTGGACGTAGCGGGTGGTGCCCTCCGGCTCGGGCGGGCCGGCCTGCGTCGCGGTGAACCATCCGGGCACGCAGCTGTGGGCGGTGATGTCGTAGGTGGTCAGCCGGCCCCCGGCGACGGTCATCACCGTGCCGTAGCCGTCCGTCCGCCACACCCCTTCCGGCGCCGTGGCCGCGGTCGTGGAGGCCGCGGTCGTGGAGGCCGCGGTCGTGGAGGCCGCGGTCACCGGTCCGGCCGTGGCGACCGCCGTCGCCGGCCCGGCCGTGGTGGCCACTGCGACCGTCACCGCCAGGGCCAGCGCCGCGGCCGCCGACCTGCCGGCCCCTGGGCGCGTCGTCCTCCTGGGCTCGTACGTCATTCCCGGCCTCCGCCGAATCCCCGGTCTCCCCCGCGGAACCCCTCCGCCACCGCGCCCTCGACGCTACGCCCGGCTGCGCCGGCCGGGTGCCGTCCGACGCGCCGTACCCGCGTCCTCAGCCGCGCCCGCTTCCCCTCCCCCTGTGTCTCTCCGGCCCGCCGCCGGACGGGCGGGCGCCCCGGGAACGACCGCCGGCGGCGGCCGTCGGCCGGCGGGGGCCACCGGACGACGGGGGGAAACGCGTCGGTGGCTCCTCCAACTCCGGTGCGCTGCAGTACCATCGGCGACATGCCTGCGCTCAACATCGAGTACACGGAGCACGAGCTCGCCGCGATCCGCGAGGCCGCCGCCGCGGACGGCAAGACGGTGAAGGCGTACGTCCACGACCTGAGCGTGCGGGAGCAGCAGCGCCGGGTCTTCGTGAACCACGCGGTGGCGTTCTGGAAGGCGCACCGGGCGGAGTTCGACGCCGCGTTCCCGGAGGACGCGCCCGCCGCGTGAGGGCCGGGGCGGACGCGGGAGGCCGGGGCGTGATGGAGATCGGGCCGCCGTGAGGGGCGAGGGCGTGACGCTGCTGCACGTCGACCTGCGCTGGCTGCTCGACGTGCAGGAGTCGGCCTCTCCGGACGACCTCAGCGTGCGGGACTACTCCGCCCTGCAGGCCGCGGTGGCCCGTCACCGGGTGAACACCGCCCAACTCGGCCACGACGCCGATCCCGCCTGGTGCGCGGCCACCCTGATGCACACCATCGTGCTGCTGCGTCCGCTCCCGGTGCGCAACAACCTGTTCGCCTGCATGACGACGGCCGCGTACATGCACGCGGCCGGAGAGGGCATCGACGCTCCGTACGGAGCGCTGGTCGAGCTGGCCCGGGACATCGCCGAGGGCCGGGCGGACGTGTACGAGGCGGCCGACCGGGTCCGCGCCTGGCGGATCTGAGGACCCGACCGGAATCCGGCCCGGCCGCCGCCCACCCCCTGCACCCCGGTCAGGCGCCCGCGTCGTCCAGCCGTGTCAGGCGCGTGGGCCGGAGTTTGGCCGCGACCAGGGTGCCCAGCCGGTCGAGCCCGACGACGAGCGCGGCGAGCACGACGAACTCGACGGTCAGCTGGGCGATCTGGCCCCAGACGTAGCCGTAGCCCTCGGTGGTCGGGTCGAAGAAGAAGTACGGGTACGGCGTCGGGAAGTCGGCGAACAGCGCGTTGCGGGCGAGCACGATCGCCGCGTAGCCGAGCGGGAAGGCCAGCCAGAGCGGGATGTCCCGCCAGGCCGCCGCGTTGCGCGGCTTGAGCAGCAGCCAGTCCGCGAGCACCGCCACCGGCGTCACGTAGTGCAGGAAGAAGGACGACCAGTGCGCCAGCCGGTCCGGGCCGCCGACCAGGCCGGGCAGCGGGCTGGCGCCGCGCTGGAGCAGGATGTGCGAGACCAGCCCGGTGATCAGGATGTACAGCGTCGCGGCGCCGCGCAGCCGGGGCGCGGGCGCGTCCACGGTGTCCCGCTTGATCATCCAGTACACCGCGCCGATGAAGTAGCCGAGCACGATGACGTTGCTCTGCACGGTGAAGTACACCAGCGACGACGTCCCGAGGGACAGGCCGAGGCCCGCCGAGAGCACGATGCCCATGCGCCACCACAGCGCGGGGCGGGTCCGGACTGTCATGGGGCCACCAGTTCGTTCTCGGGCGGTACGGGAGGTATCGGACGCCGGGCGGGCGTTCGGGGGACGGCACGGGGGCGAAGGGGAGCAGCGGGGGAGTGAAGGGGACGGCGGGGGAGGACCGCACTCTACTCGCCGGTACCGGCCGGAGGGAACCTGCGTTCGATCCGGCGGCCTCAGCCGGGCAGCACGAAGCCCGACTCGTACGCCGCGATCACCGCCTGGGTGCGGTCCCGGGCCCCCAGCTTCGCCAGCACGCTGCCCACGTGCGTCTTCACCGTCTCCTGGCTCACCACGAGCTGCCGGGCGATCTCGCCGTTGTTCAGCCCGGTGGCCATCAGCCGCAGCACCTGCCCCTCCCGCTCGGTGAGCCGGCCGATCGGCCCCTGGTCCGCGGGGGTCTCCCGGCGGTCGTCCGCGCCGTGCCGCAGGGCGAGTCGGCGCACGGCCGCCGGAAAGAGCAGCGAGTCCCCGCGCGCGACCAGCCGTACGGCCTGGACCATCTCCTCCGCCCGCGCCCGCTTCAGCAGGAACCCGGCCGCGCCCGCGCGCAGCGCGTCGTACACGTGGTCGTCGTGCTCGAAGGTGGTGACCACCAGGATCCTCGGCGGCTCGGCCATCCCGCCGACCAACTGCTCGGTGGCCCGGATCCCGTTGATGCCGGGCATCCGCACGTCCATCAGGACCACGTCCGGGCGCAGTTCGCGCACCAGCGGGATGACCTCGGCGCCGTCGGAGGCCTCGCCGACCACGGTGAGGTCAGGCTCGGCGTCGATCACCGCCCGCAGGCCCATCCGGACCAGCCGCTCGTCGTCGGCGATCACCACGCGGATGTCGCCGTGCCCGGTGCCCTCGTTCACCCCGGTGCCCTCGTTCACCCCGGTGCTCTCGTTCACGATGTCCCTCCCACCGGCAGCCAGACGGCCAGCCGCCACGTCGTTCCGTCCTCGCTCGGCCCTGCCGCGCTCCCGCCGCGCAGGGCCGCGGCGCGTTCCCCGATTCCGCGCAGCCCGCGTCCGCCGCCGGGGCGGCTAGGGCGGGCGGCGCCGAGCGGGTTGGTCAGCTCGATCTCCAGCCGGGCGGTGCCGAGGGCGACCCGCAGTCCGGCCGGGGCCGGCCCGGCGTGCCGCAGCACATTGGTCAGGCCCTCTTGCACGATCCGGTACGCCTCGCGCGAGACCTCGGCGGGCAGCGCGGCCAGGCCCGGGTCCAGCTCGGCGTCCACCGTGACGCCGGTGCGGGCGAGTTGTCGCAGCAGGTCGTCCAGTTCGGCGAGTGTCGGCCGGGCCGGTTCGGCGGCGGCCTCCTCCTCGCGCAGCAGCCCGAGCACGGTGTCCAGTTCGGCGACGGCCCCGCGTGCGGCCTCCTCGATCGCCCGCAGGGCCTCGGCGGCGAAGTCCGGGTCGGTGCGCAGCACCCGGGCGGCCGCCGAGGCCTGGATACCGACCGCGCTGAGCGCGTGCCCGACCGAGTCGTGCAGTTCGCGGGCCAGCCGGTTGCGCTGGGCCAGCACGGCGGCCCGCCGCTCGGCGGCGGCCAGCCGCTCCTCGGGGGTCGGCCCGAGCAGGACGGGCGCCCAGCGGGCGAGCAGCGCGCCGCAGGCGGCGTTGGTGCCGACGATCAGCAGCAGCACGGCCAGGCCCAGCGCGGGGCCGGCGAGCACCCAGCCGGGGAAGCGGTCCGCCCAGTGCCGGGTGAGGTCGTCGGACCTGCGCAGGCTCGTCATCAGCACCACCGAGAACGGCACCCCGGCGAGCGTCATCCCGGCGACCACGCCGCCGCAGAACAGGTGCAGCACGAACCAGGTCGCGGCGCGCCACCGCGCCCCCCAGGACCGGCCCGGTCCGGCGGCCAGCTCCTCCGGCCGCGCCACCATGCACAGCGCCCGCGCGGCCGCGCCTTCCAGCGCCCGGACGGTCGGCACCAGCGCGGTGACGGCGGCCATCGGCAGCGAGACCAACAGCGCGAGCAGTTGCAGCAGTACTTGTTCCGCGTGGCCCTGGCCGGGGTCGAGCGCTCCGAGCAGCACCACCGACAGGAGCCAGTACGGCATCAGCAGCGCGCCGCCCAGCACCAGGTGCACCCAGCGCAGCCGGGCCCGTCGCCCGAACAGCGCCTCCATCACCGGCCGCCGCCGGCCGCCCCCCGTGTCCACCCGAGTGACTCTACGTCAGGGGGTGTGCCGCGTCGGAACCGTCACGCCGCCCGGTCGGATCCGGCCGCGCCCGCCGCGTCCGGTCCGCTGCGGGCCCACCGCGTCCTCGTCGTTGCTCATGCGCCCAGCTTCGCCCCGGCTCCCGGGCCGCCGCCTCCGCCCGGCGTCGGATCCCGTTCCCCCTTGCGGGGGATCCCGCCGTCCCTGCCGGGGATCCCGCTTCCGCGGCGGGGATCCCGCTCGCCCCGGCGGGGGTCCGGGCCCCGGCTCAGGCCATCCGGTGGATCAGCCGTTCCTCCTGGTCGACCCGCCCGTCGGGGTCCGGCACCAGTCCGAGCCGTTCCGCGAGCCGCCGCGAGGGCAGGTTGTCCGGCCGGATGAGCGCGACCACCGGGACTCCGGGGATCCGCGGCAGCGCCTCCGCGATCGCCGCCCGTGCCGCCTCCGCCGCGTACCCCTTGCCCCAGGCGGACGGCCGGAACCGGTAGTAGAGGTTCAACGCCCGCTCCCCGTCCAGCTCGAACAGGTGCAGCCCGGCGAACCCGATGATCACCTCCGGGTCCTCCCGCGTCGACACGGCGCAGTACCCGACCCCGTCCCGGACCCAGTCGGCCGTGAACCCGTCCAGCTGCTCCTGCGCCTGCCCGATGTCCCGCTGCGGCCCGTGCGGGTTGTACCGGTTCGTCTCCGGATCCCCGTGGACGGCGAACATCGCGGCCGCGTCCCCCTGCTGCGGCCTCGTCAGGATCAGCCGCTCGGACACGGCGACGACGGTGCGGGCGGCTGCGGTCCGCTCGGCGATGGGCATGGCACGTCCTCCGGGTGGCGAACACCGGCCGATGTAATAGGTACAGGGCAGGTTAGACCATGACAGCGGCCGGTCGCACTCCTTTTTCCCGGCGTCGGACGCTCGGGATCCACCGGGCCCGCGGGTGGCGGAAGTGGCGGCGGAAGCGGCGGCGGAAGCGGCGGAGGAGGTCTTGTTACCGGTCGGTCGCTTCCCTATCATCCCGAGTGTTACAGCTTTACTGTCAAACCCTGAAGGGGTCTGCGGCCAGTGCGTGACACAGGCAGTCCAGCGGGCGGTGCCCGCGGTCCGGGACCGTTGGCGGGCGTGCGGGTGGTGGAACTCGCCGGGATCGGGCCCGGGCCGTTCGCGGCGATGCTGCTGGGCGACCTCGGGGCGGACGTGGTGCGGGTGGACCGGCCGGAGCCCTCACCCCTGGGCACGGATCCGGCGTACGACCTGACCAACCGGAACAAGCGGTCGGTGCTGATCGACCTCAAGGCGCCCGACGGCCCCCGGCGCGTCCTGGACCTGGTGGAGCGGGCGGACCTGCTGATCGAGGGCTACCGGCCGGGGGTCGCCGAGCGGCTCGGGGTGGGGCCGGAGGCGTGCCTGGAGCGCAACCCGGCCCTGGTGTACGGGCGGATGACCGGCTGGGGGCAGGACGGCCCCCGGGCCGCGACCGCCGGGCACGACCTCGGGTACGCGGCGGTGGCCGGGGTGCTCGGGATGGTCGCGGCGCCGGGCGGGGCGGCGGAGCGGGCTGCCGACGGGGCCGTGCCGGCGGCGGAGGAGGCCGCGGACGGGCCGCCGGGGATCCCGGCGAACCTGCTCGGGGACTACGCCGGCGGCTCGCTGTACCTGGTGGTCGGCCTGCTCGCCGGGCTGCACCACGCCCGGGCCACCGGCACCGGGCAGGTGGTCGACGCCGCGATCGTGGACGGCGCGGCGCACCTGAGCAGCATGCTGTGGGGCCTGCTCGCGGCCGGACACTGGCAGGACCGTCGGGGCGTCAACCTGCTGGACGGCGGCGCGCCGTTCTACGCGGTCTACCGGGCGGCCGACGGCGGGCACCTCGCGGTCGGCGCGCTGGAGCCCCGGTTCTACGCCGAGTTCACCCGTCTGCTGGAACTGGGCCCGGACGCGCCCGGGCAGTACGAGCTCGCCCGCTGGCCCGAACTGCGCGCCCGGATCGCCGACCGCTTCGCCACCCGGACCAGGGCGGAGTGGGAGGCCGTCTTCGCCGGCTCCGACGCCTGTGTCGAGCCGGTGCTGACGATGCGCCAGGCTGCTGCGGACGGGCACCTGGCGGCGCGCGGCACCTACGTCGAGGCGGACGGCGTCACCCAGCCCGCCCCGGCCCCGCGGTTCTCCGCGACCCCCGGCGCGCTGCGCCGGCCGCCGGCCCGCCCGGGCGCGGACACCGCCGAGGTGGCCCGCGACTGGGGCGTGCCGTCCCTCGACCCGCCGGCCATGACCATGTCGGCCCCCGACTCCGCCGCAGACCAAGGAGCGTAGCGTTGCAGCGCGAGATCTTCACCGAGCAGCACGAGGACTTCCGGGCCACCGTCAAGGCCTTCCTCGCCAAGGAGGTGCTGCCGCACTACGACCGCTGGGAGAAGGCCGGCATCGTCGACCGCTCCGCCTGGCTCGCGGCCGGGCGCCAGGGCCTGCTCGGCCCGGCCGTCCCCGAGGAGTACGGCGGTGGCGGCACCCCGGACTTCCGCTACGCCGCCGTGCTGGCCGAGGAGTTCGCCCGGGCCGGCGTCTCCGGGCTGGCGATCGGCCTGCACAACGACATCATCGGCCCCTATCTCACCTCGCTCGGCACCGAGGAGCAGAAGCGCCGCTGGCTGCCCGGCTTCTGCACCGGCGAACTGATCACCGCGATCGCGATGACCGAGCCCGGCACCGGCTCCGACCTCCAGGGCATCCGCACCCACGCGGTCGACCGGGGCGACCACTACCTGCTCAACGGTGCCAAGACCTTCATCTCCAACGGCATCCTCGCCGACCTGGTGATCGTGGTCGCCCGCACCACCCCCGAGGGCGGTGCGCACGGCCTGAGCCTGCTGGTCGTCGAGCGCGGCACCCCCGGCTTCGAGCGCGGCCGCAACCTCGACAAGATCGGCCAGAAGGCCCAGGACACCGCGGAGCTGTTCTTCGAGGACGTCCGGGTGCCGAAGGAGAACCTGCTCGGCGAACTCAACGGCGGTTTCGTCCACCTGATGCAGAACCTCGCCCAGGAGCGGCTCACCATCGCCGCGGCGGCGATCGCCGGCGCCGAGCACCTGGTCGAGATCACCACCGAGTACGTCAAGCAGCGCGAGGCGTTCGGCCGTCCGCTGGCCAAGCTCCAGCACGTCCGCTTCGAGATCGCCGAACTGGCCACCGAGTGCGCGATCACCCGCACCTTCGTCGACCGCTGCATCACCGAGCACAACCGGTACGCGCTCACCCCGGCCGACGCCTCGATGGCCAAGTGGTGGGCCACCGAACTGCAGAAGCGCACGGCCGACCGCTGCCTCCAGCTCCACGGCGGCTACGGCTACATGAGCGAGTTCCCGGTCGCCCGGGCGTTCACCGACGGCCGCATCCAGACCATCTACGGCGGCACCACCGAGATCATGAAGGAGATCGTCGGCCGCTCCATCCTCGGCTGAGCACCGGCACCCCTCAGGAACCCCCAGCCCCGAAAGGCACTTCCATCGTGACCACCGAAGCGTACGTCTACGACGCGATCCGCACCCCGCGCGGCCGCGGCAAGGCCACCGGCTCGTTGCACGGCACCAAGCCGATCGACCTCGTCGTCGGACTCATCCACGAACTGCGCAGCCGCTACCCGGAGTTGGACCCGGCCGCGATCGACGACATCGTGCTCGGCGTGGTCAGCCCGATCGGCGACCAGGGCTCCGACATCGCCCGGATCGCCGCCATCGCGGCCGGCCTGCCCGACACCGTCGCCGGCGTCCAGGAGAACCGCTTCTGCGCCTCCGGCCTGGAAGCCGTCAACCTGGCCGCCGCCAAGGTCCGTTCGGGCTGGGAGGACCTGATCCTGGCCGGCGGCGTGGAGTCGATGTCCCGGGTCAGGATGGCCTCCGACGGCGGCGCCTGGTTCGCCGACCCGATGACCGCCTACGAGACGAACTTCGCACCCCAGGGCATCGGCGCCGACCTCATCGCCACCATCGAGGGCTTCTCCCGCACCGACGTGGACGCCTTCGCCGCCGAGTCCCAGGCCCGCGCCGCCAAGGCCCAGGCGGACGGCCTGTTCGACCGCTCGGTGGTGCCGGTGCGCGACCGCAACGGGCTGGTGGTACTGGAACGCGACGAGTTCATCCGCCCCGGCACCACCGTCGAGACCCTGGCCGGCCTCAAGCCGTCCTTCGCCCAGATCGGCGAGGCCGGCGGCTTCGACGCCGTCGCCCTGCAGAAGTACCACTGGGTGGAGGCCATCGACCACGTCCACCACGCGGGCAACTCCTCCGGCATCGTGGACGGCGCCGCGCTCGTCGCCATCGGCAACCGGGAGGTCGGCGAGCGGTACGGGCTGCGCCCGCGCGCCCGGATCGTCTCCGCCGCCGTCTCCGGCTCCGAACCCACCATCATGCTCACCGGTCCCGCGCCGGCCACCCGCAAGGCGCTCGCCAAGGCGGGCCTCACCGCCGCCGACATCGACCTGGTCGAGATCAACGAGGCCTTCGCGGCCGTCGCGCTCCGCTTCATCCGCGAACTCGGCTTCCGCCACGACCAGGTGAACGTCAACGGCGGCGCGATCGCCCTCGGCCACCCGCTCGGCGCCACCGGCGCGATGCTGCTCGGCACCGTGATCGACGAACTGGAGCGGCGCGACCTGCGCTACGGCCTGATCACCCTCTGCGTCGGCGGCGGCATGGGCATCGCCACCGTCGTCGAGCGCGTCTGACCACCCCGCCACCGCAGACCCGCAGACCAGCAGACCCGCAGACCCGCAGACCGGCAGACCGGCAGGATCTCGGACCTGCGGACCTGCGGACCTGCGGACCTGCGGACCGCAGACCGGTTGACCGGTAGACCTGGAGAACCTGATGAGCGACACCACCACCATCCGCTGGGAGCAGGACGGGGACGGCGTGGTCACCCTCGTCCTCGACGACCCCACCCAGTCCGTCAACACCATGAACGAGGCGTTCGCCGCCGACCTCGAGACCGTCGTCGGGCGGTTGGCCGGGCTCGGGGACGCGCTGCGCGGCGTGGTGATCACCTCCGGCAAGAAGACCTTCTTCGCCGGGGGAGACCTGCGGATGCTCTCCGCCGCCCGCCCCGAGGACGCGGAGGCCGTCTTCGAGAAGTCCATGCGGATCAAGCGCTCGCTGCGCACCCTGGAGACCCTCGGCAAGCCCGTCGTCGCCGCCGTCAACGGCAGTGCGCTCGGCGGCGGCCTGGAGATCGCCCTCGCCTGCCACCACCGGATCGCGCTGGACACCCCGGCCAGCCGGATCGGCCTGCCCGAGGTCACCCTCGGCCTGCTGCCGGGCGGCGGCGGGGTGGTCCGCACGGTGCGGCTGTTCGGCATCACCGACGCCCTGCTCAAGTTCCTGCTGCAGGGCCGCCAGTACCGCCCGGCGCAGGCGCTGGAGCACGGTCTGGTGCACGAACTGGTCGACACCCCGGAGGAGTTGGCCGACCGTGCCAGGGCCTGGATCGAGGCCAACCCGACGGCCGTCCAGCCCTGGGACGTCAAGGGCTACAAGATCCCCGGCGGCACCCCGGCCACCCCCGCCTTCGCCGCCAACCTGCCCGCCTTCCCGGCCAACCTGCGCAAGCAGCTGAACGGCGCGCCCTACCCGGCCCCGCGCAACGTGCTGGCCGCCGCGGTGGAGAGCAGCCAGGTCGACGTCGACACCGCGATGGCGATCGAGGCCCGCTACTTCACCGAGCTTGCCTGCGGGCAGACCAGCAAGAACATGATCCAGGGCCTGTTCTTCGACATGCAGGCGGTCAACTCCGGTGCCGGCCGCCCCAAGGACGTCGAGAAGCGGCTCGTCCGCAAGGTCGCCGTCCTCGGCGCCGGCATGATGGGCGCCGGCATCGCCTACGCCTGCGCCAAGGCCGGCATCGAGGTCGTGCTCAAGGACGTGAGCCTGGAGGCCGCCGAGCGCGGAAAGGCCTACTCCGAGGGGCTGTTGAACAAGGCCGTCGCGCGCGGCCGCTCCACCGAGGCGAAGCGTGACGCCCTGCTCGCCCGGATCACCCCCACCGCCGAGGCCGCCGACCTGGCCGGCTGCGACGCCGTGATCGAGGCCGTCTTCGAGAACACCGAGCTCAAGCACAAGGTGTTCGAGGAGGTCGAGGGCGTCGTCGCCCCCGACGCGCTGCTCTGCTCCAACACCTCCACCCTGCCGATCGGCCTGCTCGCCGAGGGCGTCCGGCGCACCGCCGACTTCATCGGCCTGCACTTCTTCTCGCCGGTCGACAAGATGCGGCTGGTCGAGATCATCCGCGGCCCGCAGACCGGCGACGAGGCGCTCGCCCGCGCCTTCGACCTGGTCCGGCAGATCGACAAGACCCCGATCGTGGTCAACGACTCGCGCGGCTTCTTCACCTCGCGGGTGATCGGCCAGTTCCTCAACGAGGGCGTCGCCATGGTCGGCGAGGGCATCCACCCGGCCAGCATCGAGCAGGCCGCCGCCCAGGCCGGCTACCCCGCCAAGGTGCTCTCCCTGATGGACGAGCTGACCCTCACCCTGCCGCGCAAGATCCGCGACGAGTACCGGCGCTCGGTCGAGGCCGCCGGCGGCAGCTGGGAGCCCCACCCGGCGGACGCGGTGGTGGACCGGATGGTCGACGAGTTCGGCCGCCCCGGGCGCAGCGGCGGCGCGGGCTTCTACGAGTACGGCGAGGACGGCAGGCGCGGGCGGCTCTGGCCCGGGCTGCTGGAGCACTTCTCCCGCCCGGACGTCGACGTCACCGAGGTCCCGTTCGAGGACCTCAAGGAGCGGATGCTCTTCAGCGAGGCGCTGGACTCCGTGCGCTGCCTGGAGGAGGGCGTGCTGACCTCGGTCGCCGACGCCAACGTGGGCTCGATCCTCGGCATCGGCTTCCCGGCCTGGACGGGCGGTGTCTTCCAGTACATCAACGGCTACCCGGGCGGCCCGGCCGGCTTCACGGCCCGCGCCCGCGAGCTCGCCGCCGCGTACGGCGAGCGGTTCGCGCCGCCGGCGCTGCTGGAGCGGATCGCGGCGGAGGGGCGGACCTTCACCGACTGATCCGGCCGGCTCCTGGCTCAGGCGGAACCGGGTGGGGCCGTGGTGCACGCGGTGCACGCGGCCCCAGCCGGGTCGCCGGGGCGGCGGTCGCCGTGCTCCTCGCCCGGTCTCCCACCCGGCCGGTCGCCGGGTCTCCCGCCCGGCTGGTCGCCCGGTCTCCCACCCGGCTGGTCGCCGGGTCTCCCGCCCGGCTGGTCGCCTGGCTCCCCATAGGGCTCCCCGCCGGGCTCCCCGTCCCGATCCTCCCGCAGCTCCTCGCCCAACTCCTCCCGCAGCGACCGCTGGAAGGCCGTGACCAGCGCCTGGGCCACCATCGGCTGGATGTGGTCGGTCAGTGCCTTCATCCGGGCCAGCTCCTCGGGAGCCGGCCCGCTCTCCCGGTACGGCTTCCACACCGTCTCCCGGAACAGCCGCTGCAACTCCCGGGCCGTCGCCCGGCTGTGCTCCAGCACCACCTCCCGGGCGGCCAGGAGGGTCTCCAGGGGGATCGGCACGTCCACGATCCGCACCCCGAGCGGCAGCAGACCGGGATCCACCCGGAACACCTCCGGATCCGCCGTCCGCTCCAGCGCCCCCATCGCGACCAGCCGTTCCACCTGGTCCTCGGACAGCCCCCGCCCGGCCCGCCGCTCCAGCTGCGCCCTGGTGGCCTCCTCCGGGGCCTCCGGCGTCCAGGACGCCACCAGCGCCCGGTGGATCGCCAGCTCCAGCGGCGTGCTGTGCTCCGGCAACCGCGCCAGGTACCGCTCGATCGCGGCCAGGGTCAGTCCCTGCCGCTGCAACTCCTCGATCAGGCCCAGCCGGTCCAGGTGCGCCGCCCCGTACAGCCCCACCCGCCGAGGCCCCAACTCGGGCGGCGGCAACAAGCCCTTCGTCCCGTAGAACCGGACCGTCCGCACCGTCACCCCGGCCCGCGCCGCCAACTCGTCCACCGTCAGCCGCACCTCCCCCGCAACGGCGCCCTGCTCCCCCATCGACTTCCTCCCGCGCTGGCACACTCCTGCTGTGACAGCAGCAGTGTGACAGTGGCCGCTCTGCCGGTCCACCGCGCGCCGGGGTGCTGTGGGTGCCGGCTCCGTCCTGAACGGGCGGCCACGGCCGGGCCCGCCCCTCCGGCCCGGCCCGGGCTCACTCGTCGCCCCGGGCCTTGCCGGTGGCCGGCCGTGGGGCAAGGCCTCGGGGCAGGAACGGCCGACGCCCCTGCCCGCCGCCGGGTGCGGCGGGTGGCGGACAGGGGCGTCGTTGGAAGGGCCGCCGGGAGGCCCGGCGTTCCGGGGGGCGGTCAGACCAGCGCGGCGTGGTGCCGGCGGGTGACTTCGGGGTGGGCCCGGGTGTAGCCCTTCCATTCGTTCATGCCGAAGTCGGCGTACAGCGGGTTGGCCGGGTCCTCGGTGGCGCCGGGGGCGTGGTGGGCCAGGGGGAAGTCGAGCGGCTCGATGTGGGCGTCGAGCCGGGGGTTGTAGAAGAACGGCACGGAGAAGCGTTCGCGGGCACCGGGCGGGCTGACCACGCGGTGGCTGGTCGCCTTGAGATACCCGTCCGTGGCGACTTCCAGGAGCTCACCGAGGTTGACCACGAAGGCGCCGTCGAGCGGGGGGACGTCGAGGAAGCTGCCGTCCTGGCGTTCGACCTGGAGGCCGCCGACGGTGTCCTGCAGCAGCAGGGTGATGAAGCCGTAGTCCTTGTGGGCGCCGACGCCCTGGCCGGCGCCGTCCGGAGCGGTGCCGGGGTAGCGGACCAGCTTGAGGCGCAGGTGGGGGTGGCCCGCGAAGGCCTCGTCGTAGAAGTCGGGGCGGGCGCCGATGGAGATGAGGAGTTCGTGCAGCAGGCGGCGGCCGACCTCGCCCAGGTGGTCGATCCAGCCGAGGGCGGCGGTGCGCAGCTCGGGGAGGGCGGCCGGCCACTGGTTGGGGCCCTCCAGCCACCAGTACGGGGGCTCGCCGGCGCCGGGTACGTGCGGCGGCAGCTCGGCGCCGATGTCGAGCTGGTCGCGCCAGTCCTGGCTGCCGCCGGTGCGCTCGTCGCCGGTGCGGGTGTAGCCGCGGTAGTGCGGGGAGTTGAGGTTGCTCACGGCGAGCCGGTCGGCCTCGGGGAGGGCGAAGAAGGCGCGCATCGCGGTGGTGAGCGCGGTCGTCTCCTCCTGGGTGACGCCGTGGCCGACGAGCTGGAAGAAGCCGACGCCGGTGGCCGCGTCGCGCAGCTCGTCGTGCAGGCGTCGGCGGTCCTGCGGACTGCCGTCGGCGAGCGAGAGGTCGATCACCGGGAGGGCGTCGGCGAGCGCCTGGGTGGAGCCGGTTCCGGATATGGGCGTGTGCTGCTGCGTCATGTGTGACATCCGCTGGGTCTCGTCCCGGACGGGTCCCGGTGGTCGACCGGGAGGTGGCCGGAGTCGCGCCTCGTGCGGCGGGGAGCTCCGGGAGCCGGGAGGTGGTGGCGGCCGTTCGGGGCCGCCGTTGAGGGTGGTGGCGCGAGGTTCAGCCGGAGCGTCGACAGGACATGGTCGTCACGCGGAGCAGGTCCACGTGGCGGCGGCGAACAAGGATGAGCACGCCACCAGCCTAGATGACCCCGTCCCCGCCGGGCGAGCCCCCCATGGCGGAGGGCCGCCCACCACTTGTCCGTGGCTGCTCAAGTCCGGGTCGGTGCGGTGATGGCCTCTCCCTTCCGGAGGGTTGCCGACCGCGCCGACCCCTGGTCATGGCCCGGGCCCGGGCAGCCGGGGCCCGGGGCAACGGCACCTCGGGCCCCGCCCCGGGGCAACGGCACCTCGGGCCCCCCCGGCCCCGCCGCCCGGGCTCAGGAGAGCCGTGCCGCCGCGTACGCCTCCATGGCGGCGCGCTGGTAGGCGGCCAGCCCCGGAGCGATGGCCTCGTACGCGGCGCTCCAGCTCTCGTTCTCCGTGCAGGAGCGGGCGATCGCGAGGTACTCCTCCACCGGGACGGTCCGGATCCCGTTCAGCAGCCGGTACTCCTCCTCGATCATGTGCTGCACGGGCTCGGAGTCGGCCGGGTGGCCGCTGGTCATCAGCTCCGCCAGGCGGACCATCCGCGCGGTCCGCTCGCGCTGCCCGGCCTCGATCTCGGCCGGGGTCATCGCGGCGGTCACCCGTCGGGTCGCCTCGGCGTGCTCGGGGAAGTCGCGCAGGCTGGCGTCGACGTCGGCGGGCTGGATGCCCTCGAAGAGGTTCTCGGGGCGGTTGATGTCGGTCATGGCTGTGCCGTCCTTCCGGGAGCGTTCCAGGTCGGCGATCGTGCGGGAGACGGTGGCGGCCAGGGAGTCGATCCGGTCGCGTTCGGTGAGCAGCCGGCGGTGGTGGCCCCGCAGGGCCTCCAGTTCGTCCACCTGGTCGCCGAGGATCCGGGCGATCTCGGTCAGCCCCACGCCCAGCGCCCGCAGCACGAGGATCTGCTGCAACTGCAGCAACTGCCGTTCCTCGTAGTAGCGGTGGCCGTTGGAGCCGATCCGGGCCGGCGGCAGCAGACCGATCTCGTCGTAGTGCCGCAGCGTCCGGGCGGTCACCCCGGACATCCGGGCGACTTCTGCGATGGGCCAGGCCATGGCCGACTCCTCTCCCACGTCGCGTGGACCGGGGCCGGTTCCTCCGGCCCCGGTCACGACGGTAGGAGCTGCCGCTGCGGCAGCTTCAAGTCCTCGACGTCGGAGTCACGCACCCGCGAACCAGTCCAGCGACTGCCCGTGCGGCCCGGTGTACGCCACCGGCCGCTCGTCCAGCGCGAGCGCGAACAACCCGGACCGGGCCGGAGCCTGGTCGGGGAGGCGCTCCGCCACGGTCGGCAGCACGCTGAGCGCTTCGTTGGAGATCCAGTGCCCGGGCAGCCCGCGCACGGTCGTGGCGAACCCCGCCCGCGCCTCCGGCGACGCGTAGGCGAGCACCGCGCTGTGGAACACCACGGGCGTCGCCCCGGCCGGCACCTGCGCCACCAGGTCCCGTACGGTCGCGTTGAGGTCCCCGCGCACCAGCAGCGGCGGCTCGGCCCGGGCGATCCGGACGGCCCCGCGCAGCCGCTCCAGCCGGTGGGTCTGCTCCGGCCAGACCAGCGACTCCAGCCAGCGCACGTCCTCCTCGGCCCGGACGTCCAGCGGGTTGAGGTCGATCCCGGCCCGCCACACCACCCTGGGCAGCCGATCCCGCAAGGACTCCATCATCGGCACCGGCCCGTCCACCGTGCACTCCAGCGTCACCGGGCTGCCCTCGGCGCCGAACTCCGCGACCACACCGCCGGATCCGCCCCCGGACACGTACCGGTAGCGGTACCGGTCCGGGTACAGGCACAGTCCGGCCGAGGCGCCCACCTCGATCAGCGCGAGCGGCTGCGGTAGCGAGGCCAGCAACGGCAGCAGGGTGGCGCAGCGACCCGCCTCGTTGGTCTGGGTGAGCCGCTCCCGCATCGTCGCCGAGACCTGCTCCCAGTGCGCCGCCACCCAGTCGCGGAAGGCCGGCCAGCCCTCCGCCACCGGCCCGCCCAGGTGCCGCACCGCACCGAACAGGAGGTTCGGCTGCCGTTTCGCGGGCGGCAGTTCCGCCAGCAGCCCGAGCAACCCGGCGTCCCCCGCGACGCGTTCGGCCAGCTCCTGGTACACCGCCGAGTTGCCGCGCGCCTCCCGCTCGGCGAAGGCCAGGTAGCTGCTCCCCGTCGCGGCGCCGCTGGTACCCCGTACGTCCATGTCTCCCCCGTCCCCGGCCCCGGCCCTGTCGCCGTGCCCGTCCCCGTCCCGGTCCCCGTCGGACGCGGCGCGGCCTCGGCCGCGCCCGGGACGGTGATCAGGCGGTCACGCCCGACATGATCACACGATCATGCGGTCACGACCAGGTGATCGGACGCCTCACCCGCGCCGTGCCCCGCCCCGGCCCGCCCCGGTTCACCCCAGCAGGCCGCCCATGTGCCCGTCCTCGGCGAGCAGCCGCCACGACCGGCCCGGCGAGGCGAAGGCCTCCGGGTCGACGGCCTCCACCAGCCGGTCCACCACACTGCTCAGCAGGGACTGCGGGTCGAACACCGCCCAGACCTCCCGGATCCGGCCGTGCTCCCAGCGCTCCCACTCGGTGCGCAGCCGCTCGTACGTCCACAGGGCGTACAGCAGGGCGGACAGGTCGCGGTTCAGATACGCCTCGGGCTGGCCGTCGTCGTACCAGTCCGGCAGTTCGAGCCGGCCGGTGGTGCCGTCCAGGGCGATCGTGAGGTCGGTCGGCCAGTCCCCGAGGGCGAGGTAGTCCCGCTGGTACGGCCGCTCCTCCTCGCCGTCGAAGTACTCGGGGTACGCCTCCGCCATGGTGACGAGCGGTTCCTCGCACCCTCCGAACACGGCGCCGCCCAGCGGCAGTCCGACCTCGGTCAGCAGCCGCCGGGTCGGCTCGTGCACCAGGGCGGCGGGCAGCCCCTCCGGCCGGAACCGGTGCACCCGGCCCGCCCCGCCATCCTCGTCCGTGAGCGCCGCGAGCTCGGCCACCAGCTCCGCGCCGATCTCGTACGCGGGGCCGTCCGGTCCACCCGGCAGCGCACCCCAGCCCAGCGCCCGCACCAGCAGTGCCGTCCGCCAGTGGGCGGGGGTGGCGCTCCTTCCGAACAGCCCGGGGTCGATGTCCCGCATCCGCCGCTCGGCGGCCGCCATCACCTCGGCCACCACCGCCGGTCCGCGCCGCCCGCCCAGGGCCTCGGGCCGCCGGGCGGCTTCGCCCACCGCGTCGACCTCCCGGACCAGGGCGGCCAGCGACGCCAGGTCGGAGGCCAGTGGATCGCGTCGCGGCCCGCCGTCGCCGAGGAGCACCTCACCGGTGGTCCCGTCCAGCAGCACCAGGTCGCCGACCGCGGCGAAGGGGGTGCAGTAGTCCGTCTCCCCGAGGACGAACAGTCGCTCCGACCCGCCGGGGAACGGCCTCAACGACCCGCCGCCGAGCGCCCCGAAGTCCAGGAACGCCCCGGCCGCCGGCAGCCCCTCCCGCATCAGGAACTCCCGGCTGCCCTCATGCAGCACCCCGCCGGGTACCTCGGTCACCCGTGCACATCCCACGTCCCCCACCCTCCACGGTTCTGCCCCCCTGACGCACCAGACCCTAGCGGGCCCACCCGACAGCCCCGGCGCCCGGCGCTCCGGTCCGTCCGCGCCGCCGTCCTACCTGCCGGGAGTGCCGCCGACCTGCCGGGAGCGCCGCCCGTCCCGGCCTCCGCCGTGACACCGCCTTCCGCCGGCCGAACCCGTCACCTTCCTGGCACCGCGTTCCTGGCACCGCGGCAAATCCCTCCGGCACCGCCGCCCGCGGGTCAGGCGAGACCGCCGGCTTCCCGGGCGGCCCGCTCCACACGGTCGTGGTGGGCCTGCCACCAGTCCTCGTCGCCCGGGGCGGTGTTGGCGCCGTCCGGGCGCTGGCCGGTGGCGCCGTCGATGAGTTCGCGGACCAGGTCGGCGTGGCCGACGTGCCGGTGGGTCTCGGCGATCATGTGGACGAGCACCCGGTGCAGGGTCTGCTCGGGGCGGTCACCGACCGGTATCCGGCCCACCGCGTCCAGCGGCAGCGCTTCGACGGTGGCGTCCGAGTGCGCCCAGGCCCGACGGTAGCGCCCGATGATCTCCTCGGTGGCCTCGTCCGCCCGGGCCCACAGGTCGCCGTTGGGTTCGGTGGTGCCGACGAACCACAGCGGGGCCGGCTCGGGGAAGGGCCGCCCGAAGGTCTCGCCGAAGTACAGCGCCTCGGCGCCGGTGACGTGCTTGACCAGCCCCAGCAGGTTGGTCCCGGTCGGAGTGAGCGGGCGCCGCAGGTCGTACTCGGAGAGGCCCTCGAGTTTCCACAGCAGGGCGTCGCGGGCGTCCTGGAGGTAGATCCGGAGGTCGTTCTTGTCGTCCGCCGCGCGTATGCCGCTCGTACCGCTCGTCTCACTCATGGGATCAGTCTGTCGACCGCAGGGGAACTGTCCACCGAATTCGGCCCGTGACGCGGGGGGTGGTGGCGGGACGGCACGGGCTGTTCGATGCGGCTGCGGCCCGGTCGGCCCGGTCGGCCCGGTCGGCCCGGTCGGCCCGGTCGGCCCGGCGGGCGGCCGCTGGAGCGTGCGGCGGCCGACGCGGTCGCCGGGGTGTTTCCCGCCTCTCCTCCTCTCCTCCTCGGCGCCCCACCTGTTCGAACGAACCCGGGACGCCCCTCGTGGCGGCCCTTCGCCGGCTGCTGGGGCCGGGCCCGTTCGAACGCCGACCGGGTCACCGGAGCCGTCCTCCGGCGCTCCGCCTCGATCGGGCTCAGCCCGGAGGACGCGTCAACACCCCGGCGGCCGCGGCCCGCTGGGAAGGCGGAGGCGGTCCACCGCCGCCTCGAACAGCGGCCGAGGCAGGGCGGCGCGATCCCGGCCGTGGTCCGCCGGCGGCCGGGCACCCACCGTGACCAGCACGGAGAGTGACGAATGAGGCGGGTGTGGCGGACTTGAATCTTTGCGAACGGATGTTCGATCCTGGGGTTGTGTCCGTTTTCGAATCTGTTTTCGAATCCGCCGCTGAGCAGCTCGGACGTCCCGCGCTCCGACCGGTGGCGCTCCCGGCTGCCCCGGCCCGGGAGCCGGGGCGACCCGAGGGGCGGGGGAGGCCCGGTGGTGCGGGGAAGCCGGGGGAGGCGGAGAAGCCGGCAGCGCCGGAGGAACGGGCGCGGCAGGTGACGCCCGCCCTCCGGTCGGTCGTGTCGGCCGGCGCCCCCGAGGACGGTCAGGCGGCGGTGCGCGGGCTGGTGCCGGTGGTGCCCGCCCTGCGGGAGGTGCTGCCGGACGGCGGACTGCGGCGGGGGACGGCGGTGTCGGTGGCGGGCGGGGACGCCGGGCTGCTGCTGGCGCTGGCCGCCGGGGTGCGGGAGACCGGGGGCGGCTGGGCCGCGGCGGTCGGGCTGCCGGACCTCGGGCTGGCCGCTGCCGAGGGGTACGGGCTGGACCTGCGGCGCCTGCTGGTCGCGGACGACCCGGGACCGCACTGGCCCGAGGTGGTGTCGGTCCTGGCCGGCGCGGTGGAACTGATCATGCTGCGCCCGGACGGCCCGGTGCCGCCGAAGCTGGCCACCCGGCTGGCCGCGGTGCTGCGGCGCAGCGGCTGCGTGCTGCTGGTGGCCGGGCCGTGGCCGGGAGCGGTCCTGAGGTTGGGGGTGCGGTCCGGGCGCTGGTTCGGGCTGGGCGACGGCTACGGCCGGCTCGCCGGGCGGCAGGTCGAGGTGGTGGCCGAGGGGCGGGGCTCGGCGGTGCGCGGCCGCTCGGCCCGGCTCTGGCTGCCGGACGAGGACGGCGCGGTGCGCCCGGTCCGGGAGCAGGCCCGGACGCAGGTCCCGGGGCTCCAGGAGGAGGTCCACGAGCAGGGACACGAGCAGGGATACGAGCAGGGACGCGGACAGGGATACGAGCAGGTCCGGGAGCAGCCCCTCCAGGTGGGGCTGCCACCGGTGGCGGCGGTGGTGTGAGATGCCGACGATGTCCGACGGCGACCGGACTCCCCGGGTGCTGGTGGTCTGGTGTCCGGACTGGCCGGTGGTGGCCGTCACCGGCGACGACCCGGTGGCGGTGACCGAGGGCGGCCGGATCCTGGCCTGTTCGGCGGGTGCCCGTGCGGCCGGGGTGCGGCAGGGACAGCGGCTCAAGCTGGCCCAGCGGCTCTGCCCGGAGCTGGAGCTGCGCGACCGCGACCCGGAGGCGGAGACCCGCCGGTTCGAGCCGGTGGTCGCGGCGGTGGAGGCGTTCACCCCTCGGGTGGAGGTGATCCGCCCGGGCCTGTGCGCCATCCCGGTGAAGGGCCCGGGCCGGTACTTCGGCGGCGAGGAGGCGCTGGCGGCCAAGGTCGGCGCGGCGGTGGCGGAGGCGCTCAGCCGGCCGCCCGTCCCGGACGCCGTCCCCGGCGCGGTGGCGGTGCCCACCGGGGAACCGGCCGACCCGACCGACCCGGCAGACCCGTCCGACACGCTCGATCCGGCAAACCCGCCCGACCCGGCGGACACGGCAGGCCCGCCGGACCCGGCCGGCCGAGCCACCCCGACCGCACCCCCCGCACCCCCCGCACCGCCGACCGCACCCCACGCCCGGATCGGGGTCGCCGACGGCCTGTTCGCCGCCGTGCTCGCCGCCCGCGCCGGGGTGCTGGTGCCGGCCGGCCGTACGGCGGAGTTCCTCGCCCCGTACCCGGTGGGCACGCTGGGCGACGAGCCGTTGGCCGAACTGCTGGGGCGGCTCGGCCTGCCCACCGTCGGGGCCTTCGCCGCGTTGCCCGCGGAGTCGGTCGCGGACCGCTTCGGCCCGTCCGGAACGGTCGCCCACCGGCTGGCCCGCGGCCTGCAGCCGCGCCCGCTGGTGCCGCGCGACGAGGAGCCGGACCTCTCCGTCGAGCAGCGCTTCGACCCGCCGGAGCCGACCGCCGAGCCGCTGGTGTTCGTCGCCCGCACGCTCGCCGAGCAGTTGCACCAGCGGTTGGCCGGGGCCGGGCTGACCTGCCGTCGGGTGGCCGTCGAGGTGGCCTGTGCGGACGGCCGGACGGCCTCGCGGCTGTGGCGGCACGAGGGCCGGCTGTCGGCGACGGCGCTGGCCGAGCGGGTCCGCTGGCAGCTCCAGGCCTGGCAGGGCGCGGGCACCTTCGGGAGCGAGCGGACGAACGGCGGCCAGGAGGGCTTCACCCTGCTCCGGCTGGCCCCCGACGGCCTCTCCCCGGACCAGGGCCGCCAGCTCGCCCTGTGGGGCCAGGCCGTCGCGGACGACCGCGTGGAGCGGGCGGTGGCCCGGGTGCAGGCGGTGCTCGGGCACGCCGGGCTGCGCCGGATCGAGCCGGCCGGCGGCCGGGGCCCGGGGGAGCAGCAGGTCAAGGTGCCGTGGGGCGAGCCGTACGAGGCGGCGGCGCCGGCCGAGGCGCCCTGGCCGGGACGGCTGGAGGGTCTCTGGCCGACCGTGGTGCTGCGCGATCCGGCGCCGGTGCGGGTGTTGGACGAGGCCGGCCGACCGGTCACGGTGGACGGCCGGGCGGGGGTGTCGGCCCGGCCGGCCCTGGTCGTGGTCCGGGGCCGGGAGGAGCGGGTGGCGGGCTGGACGGGGCCCTGGCCGGCGGTCGAGTACTGGTGGGACCAGTCGCTGGCCCGCCGTCGGGCGCGGTTCCAGATGGTGGTGGACGGCGGTCGCGCGCTGCTGCTCACCGTGGAGGGGGGTGCGTGGTACCTGGAGGCCGGTTACGACTAGCGGCGGGTGCCGAGAGGGCCGCAGAGCCCGAAGGGGGGCAGGACGAGCACGAGAACGACGAAGGCAACCCCGATGGGCTTCACCAGCCACCCCACCGTCCCCTGGAGCGAACTGCACCGGCGGCTGACCGGAGCGGCGCCGGACCGCACGGTCGTCCCGCTGCGCCGCCGCGCCGGGGAGCCCCCTGCCCCGGAGGCCGGCAGCGACGAACCGCCGGCCGCAGGGGCCGACGCCCACGCCCCCGCCGGGCCCGACGCCGACGGCCCCGCAAGGCCCGACGCCTCCGCCCCCCGCCCCGAACCGGGCGCCGAACCCTGGGCCGAACTGCACGTCCACTCCGCCTTCAGCTTCCTGGACGGCGCCAGCGACCCGGAGGACCTGGTCGCCGAGGCCGCCCGGCTGGGCGTCGAGACCCTCGCGATCACCGACCACGACGGCCTGTACGGCGCCGTCCGGCTCGCCATGGCGGCCCGGGGGACGGGCGTGGCCACCGTGTTCGGCGCCGAGCTGACGATCCGGCACTCCCCGGAGGACGTCGAACACCTGCTGGTCCTCGCCCGCGACCCGGCCGGCTACCGCCGCCTCTCCGCCGCGATCGCCGCCGCCCAGCTGGCCGGCGGCGCCAAGGGCCGCCCGGTGTACGACCTGGCGGCGCTGGCCGACGCGCACGACGGCCACTGGGCGGTGCTCACCGGCTGCCGCCTCGGCCGGGTCCCCGCCGCCCTGGCCGGGAAGCGCGGCTCCGACCGGGGTGAGGCCGAGCGTCGACTGCACACCCTCACCGAGGCGTTCGGCCGGGAGAACGTCCACGTCGAGCTGATCGACCAGTGGCTGCCCGGCGACGACCGGCGCAACGACGCCCTCGCCGCGCTCGCCGCCGGGGCGCGCCTGCCCGTCGTCGCCTCCACCAACGCCCACCACGCCGGCCCCGCCCAGGGCCGCCTGGCGCAGAGCCTGGCCGCGCTGCACGAGCGCCGCACCCTCCAGGAGGCGGCCGGCTGGACCATGGCGGCCGGCACCGCGCACCTGCGCTCGGGCCGGGAGATGGCCGCCCGGCTGGCCCGCTTCCCCGGGGTGCAGCGGGCCACCGCCGAACTCGGCCGGGCCTGCGCCTTCGACTTCGCCAAGCTGGACCCGGAGCTGCCCGGCTACCCCGTCCCCGAGGGCGAGACCGAGATCAGCCACCTGCGCGCCCTGGTCGCCGCCGGCGGCCCGGCCCGCTTCGGGCCCGGCAACGCCGCCGCCCGCCGTCAGCTCGCCAAGGAGCTGGACGTGATCGAGGACCTCGACCTGGCCGGCTACTTCCTGATCGTGCACGACATCGTGGACTTCTGCCGCCGCGAGGACATCTGGTGCCAGGGCCGCGGCTCGGCCGCCAACTCGGCGGTCTGCTTCGCCCTCGGGATCACCGCCGTCGACCCGATCCACTACAAGCTGCTGTTCGAACGCTTCCTCTCCACCGCCCGGGACGGGCCGCCCGACATCGACCTGGACATCGAGAACCGCCGCCGCGAGGAGGTCATCCAGTACGTCTACCGCCGCTACGGCCGCGAGCACGCCGCCCAGGTCGCCAACGTGATCACCTACCGGCCCCGGCTGGCGATCCGCGACGCCGCCCGGGTGCTCGGCTACCCGCAGGGGCAGGTGGACGCCTTCAGCCGGCAGGTCGACTTCCGCTCCGAGCCCGGTGCGGACGCCGTCATCCCCTCCGACGTGCTCTCGCTCGCCGGTCAACTCCACGGCCTCCCCAGACACCTGGGCATCCACTCGGGCGGCATGGTGCTCACCAGGGAGCCGATCGGCGAGATCTGCCCGACCGAGTGGGCCCGGATGCCCGGGCGTTCGGTGCTGCAGTGGGACAAGGAGTCCACCGCCGGTGCCGGGCTGGTGAAGATCGACCTGCTCGGCCTCGGCATGCTCGCCGCGCTGCACGACGCCTGCGACCTGGTCGCCGAGCACCACGGCCTGCGCTACGACCTCGCCACCATCCCGGACGACGACGAGGGCGTGTACGCGATGCTGCGCCGCGCCGACACCGTGGGCGTGTTCCAGGTGGAGTCCCGGGCGCAGATGGCCACCCTGCCCCGGCTCAAGCCGGACCACTTCTACGACCTGGTGGTCGAGGTCGCATTGATCCGTCCCGGCCCGATCCAGGGCGGCTCCGTCCACCCGTACCTGCGCCGCCGCGCCGGAGTGGAGCCGCCCGGCTGCCCGCACCCGCTGATGGAGAACGCCCTGGGCAAGACCCTCGGGGTGCCGCTGTTCCAGGAGCAGATGATGCAACTCGCGATCGACTGCGCCGGGTTCACCCCGTCCGAGGCCGATCAGCTGCGCCAGGCGATGGGCGCCAAGCGCTCCCACGAGCGGGTGGCCCGGCTGCGCGAGCGGCTGCTCGGCGGGATGGCCGAGCGCGGCATCCCGCCCGAGGTGGCCGAGGACGTCTACGGCAAGATCGAGGCCTTCTCCAACTACGGCTTCCCGGAGAGCCACGCGATCAGCTTCGCCTACCTGGTGTACGCCAGCGCCTGGCTCAAGTACCACTTCCCGGCGGCCTTCGTCTGCGCCCTGCTGGCCAACCAGCCGATGGGCTTCTACTCGCCGCTCAGCCTGGTCGCGGACGCCCGGCGGCACGGCGTGCGGGTGCGCGGGGTGGACGTCAACGCCAGCGGGCCGCGCCCCACCCTGGAGCCCTACCGGGGGCCGACGCCCAAGCCCCCGCTGACCGCCGGCCGTCCGCAGCCGGCCATCCGGCTCGGGCTGGAGACGGTGCGCGGCATCGGCACCCCGCAGGCCGAGGCGATCGCCGCCGGACAGCCGTACGCGGACCTGGAGGACTTCGCCCGCCGCACCGGCCTGCCCGCGCCCGTCCTGGAGGCGCTGGCGACGGCCGGGGCCTTCGACTGCTTCGGACTGACGAGGCGTCAGGCGCTCTGGGCCGCCGGGGCGTTCGCCGGGATCTCGGCCGACCTGCTGCCCGGCACCACGCCCGGCACCGAGGCGCCGGAGCTGCCCGAGATGAGCCCCGTCGAGGCGACCATCGCCGACCTGTGGGCCACCGGCACCTCCGCCACCAGCCACCCGCTCCAGCACCTGCGCGCCCACCTGGACCGCGGCGGCGCGCTCCGCGCCGCCCAACTGCCGGACGTCCCCCCGGGGACCGCGGTGGTGGTCGGCGGCCTGGTCACCCACCGGCAGCGCCCGCCGACGGCCGGCGGGGTGCTCTTCCTCAGCCTGGAGGACGAGACCGGCCTGATCAACGTGATCTGCAACCGCCCGGTCTGGGAGTCCCAGCGCCGCACCGCCCTGGACCGGGCCGGCCTGCTGGTCCACGGCCACGTCGAACGCGACAAGGGCGCCACCAACCTGATCGCCACCCGGCTCACCCCGCTTCGGATCGGCCTCTGAACCCTCCGGCGGCGCGGGCCGGGCGCGGGGGAGTCAGCCCAGCGGATACCCGATCTCCGCGAGGTCCTCGGCCGGCTCCTCCAGGTCCGTCCCCGGGTTGAGCGCGGCCACCACGGCCGGCGTCAGCGGACGCAGCGCCGGCACGTGGTCGACCGCGGCGGGGTCCAGGCTCCGCTCCGGCTCGAGTGGTCCTCCGCCCAAGCCCGGTAGGCCCCGGCCGAGCCGTCGGCGAGCAACGCGAACAGGCGCTCCCTGCCGCGTTCGGCGGACGCCCCCTGCCAGCTGCCGTCGCCCGGGCGGCGCCAGAAGCAGCGGGTGACCGCCGGACCGTCCTCGTCCCCGAAGGAGGGCTCCTCGGCGAAGCGGCGGAACTCCTCGGGAACGGCCTCAAGCAGCTCCGGGGCGTTGGGCGCCTCGTGGTCGAGCCCTTGCCCGTAGGCGCCGGCGGGGGAGAAGACCACGAACCAGTCGTCGCCCTGGCCGTTGCGCATCGAGGCCGGCTCCTCCCCTCCGTCCTCGTCCCGTCGGGCGTCGAAGGAGTGGTACCGCGCCTCCCGGTCGTCCGGACCGAGGATCGCGTCCAGCGCGGCGAAGGCGCGGCAGCGGTCGCGCAGGTCGGTGGCGGCGGGTAGGCGGCGTAGCAGGTCGTTCATGCCCGCCAGCACAGCACGGGGCTCGCACAGCAACCCCGGACGGCGTCGCGGAGCCGCTGGACGCTCCGCTCGCATCGCGGGCGCTGTGCGGGCACCGCGTCCGCTCAGCCGGGAGCGGTGGCCCTTGTCCGGGACGGCACGGTGGGCAGTCCTTAGGGCCCGTCTTCAAACCCCCGCCTGCGGGCCGACGCTCCCCCGGCCTTCGGCCGGGAGGTGCCCCCAGGGCACGCGCCTCGCCGCGTTGTCGTCGGTCGCCGATGGCCCCCAGCCTCCGGCCGGGAGGTGCCCCCACCGCATGGACTCTCCCCCAGCCTTCGGCCGGGAGGTGCCCCCATCCTCCGCCTTGCGATGCACGCACCCCAACGCCGCCCCGCCCGCCCTTCGGGCGGACGACGGGGGTTTGAAGACGGGCCCTAGGCCCAATGCTGGTGACTTTAGGTCGTGTCGCGCGGGGTGACGGTTGGTGTTGCTGGTTGTGGTGGTGGCCAGTTGTGGTGCTGGGCGCGCTTGAGGG
>NZ_JBEPAK010000064.1:0-30516 GCF_040298565.1 Kitasatospora sp. NPDC001539
GGGGATGGTCTTTGCTTAACCCATCACCCAGATGCGCGGGTGGCGGAATAGGCAGACGCGCTGGATTCAGGTTCCAGTGCCCGAAAGGGCGTGGGGGTTCAACTCCCCCCTCGCGCACAGAGAGCGGCCGGTCGACCTTCGGGTCGGTCGGCCGCTTCTTTTCGTTCCTCTTCCCTCCCCGGGGCCTCGGGCGGCCTCCGGTCGTCCTCCGGCCGGCGTTCAGCCGGTGCGGTGGAGGTCGCACTCCTGCTGGATGGCGGAGGGGGCGTCACTGCTGACGATCGCGATCCTCGGCACGGGGCCGGTGGTCGGGGCGTCCTCGGCGGTGCAGACGAGCTGCTGGACGGCGGGGGAGGACAGCGTGGCGGCGGACCAGGACAGGCGCAGGGTCACCGCGCCGGGCGTGACGGTGGCCTGGACCCGGCCGCCCGCCGGCAGGTCGCTGTACAGGCCGGAGCGCTTCTCGCCCTGGTCCGGCCCGCTGACCAGGGTGTTCAGGGTCTGCTGGAGGTCCTCGCGGCGGGTGCCGGGGCGGATGACCAGGCGGATGCCGTGCTGGTCCAGGAAGTACAGCCGGATGCCCGGCTCGATGCCGGTGGCCGGCTGCCCGCTGCGCACCGGGCCGGTGGTGGAGATCGAGCAGCCGCAGGCCAGCAGCAGGGCGGCGGCGACGGCGGCCAGGCGCCCGGGGATGTTCACCGGTCCTCCTCCGGGTCGAGGCCGCGGGGCAGGACGAGGGTGAACACCGCACCGCCGTCCGGGGAGTTGGCCGCCTCGATCAGGCCGCCGTGCAGCCGGGCGTTCTCCTGGGCGATGGCCAGGCCGAGGCCGCTGCCCTCGGAGCGGGCCCGGGCCCGGTCCGCCTTGTAGAACCGGTCGAAGAGGTGCGGCAGTTCGGCGGGCGGAATGCCCGGCCCGTGGTCCGTGACGGTGAGCACGAGGCCGTCCCGGGAGCCCCGCAGGGCGACCCGGACGGGCGGCCGGCCGTGCCGCAGGGCGTTGCCGGCCAGGTTGGCCACGATGACGTCGAAGCGGCGCGGGTCCAGCCGGACGGGCAGCGCGGCGGGCAGGTCCAGCTCGACCCGGTCGTTCCAGCCGCGCAGGTCGAGGGTCTCGCGGACGGCGGTGGCGGCGTCGACGGGCTCGGCGCGCAGCGGGGCGGCGCCGGCGTCCAGGCGGGAGATCTCGATCAGGTCGTTGACGAGGCGGCTGAGGCGGGTGGTCTCGTTGCTGATCATGCGCAGGGCGGTGGCGGTGTCGGCGGGGAGGTGCTCGGCGTCCTCGTCGAGGATGTCGGTGACGGCGAGCATCGCGGCCAGCGGGGTGCGCAGCTCGTGGGAGACGTCCGCGGCGAAGCGGCGGCCCTGGGACTCGACGGCGCGCAGTTCCTCGATGGTGCCCTGGAGGGTGCGCGCGGTGTGGTTGAAGGTCTTGGAGAGCTGGGCGAGTTCGTCGTGCCCGGTGACGGTGAGCCGGGTGTCCAGCCGGCCCCGGGCGAGGGCGTGGGCGGCGTCGCCCAGGGCCCGGACCGGCCGCAGCACCTGGCGGGCGGCCAGCAGGCCCAGCCCGGCGGCGAGGACGGCGACGAGCACGCCGGCCCCGGCGGCGCCGGCGAGCAGCGCGTCGGCGGCGCTCTGCTCGCGGTCGAGCGGCAGGGCGGCGTAGACGGTCAGCCCGGAGGGCGTGCCGGCCTGGCCGGCGGGGGCGGTGGCGGCGTAGGTCACGGGGACGCCGACGGCGAGCCAGGGGTGGCCGTCCGGTGAGGTGAAGCGCTGGAAGGCGGCCCGGCCGCGGCCGACGGTCGCCTCCAGGGTGGGCGGGACGGCCACCGGCTGGGTCCACTGGGAACGCTCGGTGCCGGCGCCGGTGCCGGTGCCGGTGCCGGTGCCGCTGCCGGTCCCGCTGCCGGCGCCGGTGTCGTACGAGGCCAGCACGTGCCAGTCGCGGAACCCGCCGGTGCCGGACAACTGGCCTGCCAGGCGGTCCAGTTCACTCCTGGTCGGCGGGAAGGGCAGCGCCGGGGCCAGGACGTCGATGCGGCGGCGCAGCTCGTCGAGGGCGGTGTCCTTGGTCAGGTCGAGCGTGGAGGTGGTCGCGGCCCGGTAGGTGAGCACGGCCGTGGCCAGCGCGCTCAGGGCGGCGACGGCGACGAACGCGACCACCAGCCGGGGGCGCAGCCCGCCGACGGCGCGGCGCAGCCGGACCAGGCGGGGCGGGTGCGGGTCCGGGTGGGGAGCGGGGCGCTCGGTCGGGGGAGCGGGGGCGATCGTCACAGCGGTCCGCAACGGTAGCCGAAACCGCGTTCGGAGTCGTCATCGATCACCAGTGCCCGGGCCATGGCAGCAGTATCCGGCACTGACCTGCGCAAACACGCACCGGGTGGCCGGCGTGACGGCGCCGGGAACGGCCCCGGCCAGGCCTCCTTGACCTCAAGTCGACTTGAGACTCTATCGTCGCTCTGCACCTGGGCGAAGGGGACGCCCGGGGCCAACTGCATCGACACGGAGGGGGATTCACCATGAAGGCTGTCGCGTTCCGCGCGTTCGGCGGGCCCGAGGTCCTGGAGCTGATGGAGCTGTCGACACCCCGGCCGGGCCCGGGCGAGGTGCGGGTCAAGGTGAAGGCGGCCGGGGCCCAGCCGACCGACTGCGCCGTCCGCCAGGGCTGGAACCCGCCCGGCTTCACCATCACCTTCCCGCACATCACCGGCGGCGACTTCGCCGGCGTGGTGGACGCGCTCGGCGAGGGCGTCACGGATTTCGCGGTCGGCGACGAGGTGCTCGGCTACCGCACCCAGCTCACCTACGCGGAGTACGTCGTCGCCCCCGCCGACCAGATCGTGCCCAAGCCCGGAGCGCTGCCGTGGGAGGTCGCCGGCTGCCTGTCCGCCTCCGGTCAGACCGCTCACACCGCGATCGAGCTCCTGGGCGTCGCCCCGGGCGAGACCGTGCTGATCAACGGCGCCGCCGGCGGCGTCGGCACCGTCGCCGTCCAGCTCGCGGTCGCCCGCGGTGCCAAGGTGATCGCGACCGCCCGTGAGGAGAACCACGCCTACCTGCGGGAGCTCGGCGCCGTCCCCGTCACCTACGGGGAGGGCCTGATCGACCGGGTCCGCGCCGCGGCCCCCGACGGCGTGGACGCCGCCCTGGACACCGCCAGCGCCGACGGCCTCCGGGTCGCCGCCGAGCTGGTCAAGGACAAGGACCGGGTCGGCACCATCTTCGCCTTCGACGTCCACCAGGAGCTGGGCGTCCGGTGGATCGGCAGCCGGCGCTCCCCGCAGCGGCTCGCCGAGCTGGCCGCCCTGGCCGCCGACGGCAAGCTCACCATCCACATCCGCAGGACCCTCCCGCTCGCCCGGGCCGCCGAGGCCCACCGCGAGCTGGAGACCGGCCACGGCCGCGGAAAGATCGTCCTGATCACCGGCTGAGCCACCCCCGTTGTCCGCACGTCCAGTCGACCGACACCTCACGGAGTACACATGACCAGCACCGCCACTTCCGCCGCCACCGCCGCCCCACTGAAGATCGGCGTCATCATCGGCAGCGTCCGCACCGGCCGCTTCGCGGACAAGGTCGCCCAGTGGTTCCTCTCCCAGATCGGTGGGCGGGACGACATGGAGGTCCACGTCATCGACCTGTCAGAGCCCGCGCTGGTCGAGGAGCTGAAGCTCACCCTGGACGCCCACGAGCCGCAGCCGGGTGCGCTGACCCTCGCCCAGCGGATCGCGGGCCTCGACGGGTTCGTCGTCATCACCCCCGAGTACAACCACGGCTACCCGGCCTCCCTCAAGCTCGCCATCGACTACGTCTACAGCGAGTGGCGGGCCAAGCCGGTCGGCTTCGTCTCCTACGGCGGCATGGTCGGCGGCCAGCGGGCCGTCGAGCAGCTGCGCCAGGTCTTCGCCGAGCTGCACGCCGTCACCCTGCGGGACACCGTCAGCTTCCACATGGCCTGGGAGAAGTTCGACGAGCAGGGCCGCCCCGACGACGCCGACGGCGTCGCCAAGGCCGCCACCGTCCTGCTCGACCAGCTGGCCTGGTGGGGCCTGACCCTGCGTGAGGGGCGCGCCGCCCGCCCCTACGACGGCTGAGCGGCCCCGCTGCCGGTTCGACCGTTGCCGGTTCGACCGCTGTCGGTCCTGCCGCTGCCGGGCCCGGGGCGGGCCGACTCGGCGGGGCGACCGGCCTTGGCGGGCTTCCACCAGCCGGGGTTGTCGCGGTACCAGGCGACGGTGTCGGCGAGGCCCTGCTCGAACGGGATCCGCGGGGAGTAGCCCAGCTCCTCGCGGATCTTCGTCCCGTCCAGGGCGTAGCGCAGGTCGTGGCCCTTGCGGTCGGCCACCCGCCGCACGCTCGACCGGTCGGCGCCGCACAGGTCGAGCAGCCGCTCCGTGACGGCCAGGTTGGTCCGCTCGTCGCCGCCGCCGACGTTGTAGACCTCGCCCGCCCGGCCCCGGTCGAGCACCAGGGCGATCGCCCGGCAGTGGTCGTCGACGTGCAGCCACTCGCGGACGTTGCGGCCGTCGCCGTACAGCGGGACGCTCCGGCCCTCCAGCAGGTTGGTGACGAACAGCGGGATCAGCTTCTCCGGGTGCTGGTACGGGCCGTAGTTGTTGGCGCAGCGGGTGATCGACACGTCCAGGCCGTGGGTGCGGTGGTACGAGCGGACGATCAGGTCGGAGGAGGCCTTGGAGGCGGCGTACGGGGAGTTGGGCAGCAGCGGCCACTCCTCGGTCCACGCGCCCTCCGCGATCGAACCGTAGACCTCGTCGGTGGAGACGTGGACGAAGCGCGGCACGGCCGCCGCGAGGCAGGCGTCCAGCAGGGTCTGGGTGCCCAGCACGTTGGTGCGGACGAACTCGGCCGCGGAGAGCACCGAGCGGTCCACGTGCGACTCCGCGGCCAGGTGCACCACCGCGTCGTGTCCGGGCAGCAGCCCGGCCAGCAGCCTGCCGTCGCACACGTCGCCGCGGACGAACTCCAGCCGGGGGTGCGCCGCGGGCAGGTTGGCGCGGTTCCCGGCGTAGGTGAGCTTGTCGAGGACGGTCACCCGGGACTCCTCGTGCCCCGGGTAGCCCCCTTCGAGGAGGGTGCGGACGAAGTGCGAGCCGATGAACCCGGCACCCCCGGTGACGAGCAGCTTCATGCGGCCGCCCGGTCTCCGGCGCGTGCGGTGGTGGACTGTGCCATGGGGACTCCTGTGACTCCTGAGGGCGGCCGGGGGGCCTGGCGGCGACCTGGGCCGAGGGTAACCGCTGCCCGCCCGGCACCCCTCCCTTGCAATGCGTTTGACGCCGGTGCTGCCCACTGACAGAGTGCTCCCGCCACAAGACCGAACGCGTTCGAACACGGGGGGAAACTGCATGTCAGCGACCATGGGTGGGCGTCTGGCCGCCACGCTCGGCGCCGCCGCCGTCGTCCTGATGACCATCGGTGTGCCCACGGCCACCGCCGACGGCGGGCAGTCGGCCGTGACCGACCCCAAGGCCGTCCCGAGCCCGGGCTCGCTCGCCACCGGCGGGTCCACCGACGCCTGCGACGACACCACGGCGCCGGGCTGGATCACCACCGGCGAGCCCACGCTCACCGCGCGCACCACCGCGCCGGGCGCGCGCTTCAAGGTGTGGAACGCAGCCGGCGACAAGGTCTTCGACCACACCGCGCAGACGGCCGCCGACGGCACCGTCCAGGTCCGGCCCACGGGCCTCGCCGAGGGTGCCGGCTACTCCTGGCAGGTCTGGCCCGACTACGGCCCGGGCGGCGGGAAGCCGACGGCGGCCTGCCACTTCGGGATCGACGCCACCGCTCCGCAGTTCACCGTCGAGTCCACCGACTTCCCGGCGTCCGGCAGCGGGGCGACCCCGCTGAAGTACGCCGGCCAGACCGGAACCTTCACCCTCAAGGGCACCGACCAGGGCTCGGGCGTGGCCTGCTACCAGTACGTCCTGAACGGCACGATGAGCGTCGGCTCGCCGTGCCAGGGCGCGGGCACCGTGGCCGCCGGCGCCGACGGCACCGCGACGCTCCGGCTGAGGCCGACCCAGTGGGGCACCAACGTCCTCACCGTGCAGGCCGTCGACAAGGCGGGCAACACCACCCCGCCGGTCAGCTACACCTTCTTCGCGCCCTCGAACCCCAACCCGCCGGTCGCCCCCGGCGACGTCAACGGCGACGGCGTCCCGGACATCCTGCTGCCCGACGCCGCCGGCAACCTCCAGATCATCAGCGCGGACGCCACCACCACCGCGCCGACCTCGACCGTCGCCGCCGTCCGGGCGCCGGGTGGCGCGGGGTGGAACGGCGTGCAGCTGCTGCACCGCGGCTGGGACCGGGCCCACGCGCCCGTGGACGACCTGATCGCCCACCAGCCCGGCGGCGCGAACCTCAGCCTCTACCGCAACTTCGACATGGGCGGCTTCGCCCGCGGCGTGATCTCGTTCGGACGGGACGTGAACCCGTTCGACCCGCCGGTGCTCCCGGAGGGCTTCAACGCCGACTGGTCGAAGGCCACCCAGCTGGTGCCGCTGGGCGCGCTCGGCGCGGACCAGCGGACCTCGATCCTCACGGTCGAGGACGGCAACCTCTGGCTGTTCACCGATCCGGCTCCCCTGTACGACTACAACACCTTCGTGCGGCTCTCCACCTCGGGTGCCTGGGCCGGGTACGACCTCGTCGCCCCGGGCAAGGCGGCCGACGGCTCGCTCGCGCTCTGGTCGCGCAACCGGGCCACCGGAGAGCTGCGCACGTACCCGATCGCCAAGCGCGCCGACGGCACGTACGACTTCGCCGCCCTGGCCGACCCGGCGGCGGGCACGGTGATCGGCACCTTCCCGGTCGCCGAGTACCCGACGCTCGGCAGCTCGGGCGACGGCGACGGCGACGGGAAGCCCGACCTGTACGCCGTCACCGCCGACCGGCACCTGCTGACCTTCAGCGGCGTCACCGACCCGAAGGACCTCGGCGTCCTGCGCTGACCCGGTGACCGAGGGCCCGTCCGTCCCCGGGCGGGCCCTCGGCGCGACGTCCGGGTGGCGGGCGCGGCCGGCGCGGTCGACGTCGGCGGCCGGGCCGAGGAGTCCGCCTGCGGACCGGACGGTCGGCGCGGTCGACTCCGGCAGCGCGCCGAGGGGTCCGCCTGCGGACCGGCGGCGACCAGCGCAGCGGGCCAGCCGGGAGGGCTACGGCCGCGGGTCGATCGGGGTCAGGGTGCCGAGGCGGTCCTCGAGGTGCTGGGCGGCGGCCAGGCAGAGGTCCTCGCGGAAGGGGCGCCCGACCAGTTGGACGCCGGTGGGCAGGCCGTCCTCGGCCGGGCCCGTGGGGACGGCCACGGCGGGGACGCCGACGAAGCTGGTGACCGAGCAGAGCCGCATGGCGGAGGCGACGCGGTCGCGGCCCGCCTGGTCCCGCGACTCCAGGCCGGGTGCGACGGGCGGTTCGGTGAAGACCGGGCCGAGGAGCAGCGGGTACCGGTCGAGGAACTCCGTCCAGGAGCGGCGGATGTTCATCCAGGTGCCCATCAGGGCGATCAGCCCGGCGGCGTCGGCGGGCGGGGCGCTGCGCATGGTCAGCTCGATGTAGCGGTCGCCGCCCTCGCCCAGCAGCTGCCGGACGGCGGGCCAGGTGGGCGCGAACTCGGTGACGGCGAGCCGGTGGTAGGCGTCCAGGGCCTCGTCCAGCCGGGGCACGTCGGGAACCTCGCGGACGTCGTACCCGGCCTCGCGCAGCGCTTCGGCGGCGGCCTCGACGGCGCGGCGGACGGTGGGGTGGACGCCGTGGCCGCCCGGGTCGGCGACGACGGCGACGGTGAGCGGGCCGTCGAGCGGGTCGCCGTACAACGGCGCGGGGACGGCGCGCGGATCCCGGGGGTCGGGGCCGGCCAGGGTCTCGTAGGCGAGCCGGAGGTCGGCCACGGTGCGCGCCAACGGTCCGTCGGTGACGAGGAGTTGGGAGGCGGGGCCGGGGTCGTCCGGGCCCAGCGCGCGCTGGTCGGCGGCGAACCGCCCGGTGGTGGGCTTGAGCGCGGCGACGCCGCAGAAGGCGGCCGGGATGCGGACCGAGCCGCCGGAGTCGTTGCCCAGCCCGAGCGCGGCCATGCCGGTGGCCACCGCCACGGCGTCGCCGCCGCTGGTGCCGCCGGGGGTGCGGGTCGGATCCCAGGGGTTGCGGGTGTCCCCGTACAGCTCGCTGCGGGTGTGCATGCCCGCGAGGACCAGGGTCGGCATGTTGCTGTGGCCGATCGGGACCGCCCCGGCGGCGCGCAGCCTGGCCACCGGGACGGCGTCGGCCGGGGCGGTCAGGCCGCGGAAGCGCGGGGTGCCGAAGGTGGTCGGGACGCCCTCGATGCGGGTGCACTCCTTGACGGTGAACGGCACGCCGGCGAGCGGGCCGAGGGACTCTCCCGCGGCGCGCCGGCGGTCGAGGTCGCGGGCGGCGGCGCGGGCGCGGTCAGCGAGCAGCTGGGTGACGGCGTTGGCGTGCGGGTTGACCTCGGCGATCCGGGCGAGGTGGCCGTCCACCACCTCCAGGGCGGACAGTTCGCCGGCGCGGACGGCGGCGGCGATGGCGGTGGCGGGGATGGCGGTGGCGGGGAGCTTCCACACGGGGGGCCTCCAGGGTTCTGATGCGGTTGCATCGGAACGATAGCCCGGGTTCCGATACGCTTGCATCGGATTAAGCGGGCGGCGGATCGGCCGAGGAAGAGGAGGGGGTGGCGCGGGTGCCCAGGCAGGTGGACCACGAGGAACGCCGTCGCCACATCGCCGAGGCGGTGTGCGCGCTGATCGACGCCCAGGGGCTGGAGGGCGTCACCCTGCGGGACGTCGCCGCCCGGGCCGAGGTCTCGATGGGGGCCGTCCAGCGCTGCTTCCGCAGCAAGGACGAGATGCTCCGCTTCGCGCTCGCCCACATCGGCCAGCAGGTCACCGAGCGGGCCCGCGCGCGGCTGCTCGCCGCTCCGGCGCAGTCGGCGGCGAGCACCGTCGGACACGTCGTCGGCGAGGTCGCGCTGCTGCGGGAGGAGCACCGGGCGCAGGCCCGGACCTGGCTCGCCTTCCTCGCCGCCGCGGCCGTCGACCCGGCCTTGGCGGCCGGCCTGCGGGACGGCTACGCGGACCTGGAAGGGCTGCTGACCCGGCTGGTCGCGGAGGCGTCCGCCGCGGGCGACGCGGCTCCGGACGGCGCGGCTTCGGGTGGCGCGGCTTCGGGCGGCGCGGCTCCGGTCGATGCCCGGGGCGAGGCCCGGACGCTGCTCGCCCTCGCCGACGGGCTCACCGCCCACGTACTGATCGGCCACCGGACGGCGCGGGAGGCGGAGGAACTGCTGCATGCGCACCTGGCCCGGCTCTGGGCGCGCGGTTGAGCCCACCGGCCGGGCCGCGAAAGGCCGTTGCGGTGCGCGGGCGCCCCGGCGAGGATCTGACCGTGTCCGAGACGGCGTTCGAACGGCCCGAGCTGCGGCCCTACCCGAAGATCCCCGCGCGGGGCGGGTCCGGCGCGCCCGGCGGGCGGGAGTGGAGCGCGACGGAGAAGGTGCACGGCGCGCACTTCGCCGTGGTGTGCGAGGGCGGCGCGGTGCGGCCGGCGAAGCGCCGCGAGCTGCTGGCGGACGGCGACCTCGACGCCTTCTTCGGCGTCAGCCGGATCTGGCCGCAACTCGCCGTCGCCGCCGGGCGCTTGGCAGCGGCGGTCCTCGCCGGGCGGGGGGACGGTGATCGGGCGGACGGTGATCGGGCGGACGGTGAACGGAGAGACGGTGAACGGGCGGACGGTGAACGGGGCGCCGCCACCGCCGCCACCGTCACCGTCTACGGCGAACTGGTCGGCGGCCGCTACCCCCACCCCGACGTATCCGCCGTCGCCGGTGCCGAGCCCGTGCAGACCGGCGTCTGGTACGCCCCCGGACTGCACTGGCTGCCCTTCGACGCCACGGTCGAGACGGCCGCCGGACGCCGCTGGGTCTCCGACCGCGAGCTGCGCTCCGCCGCCGCCCTCGCCGGGCTCGGCTGCGTGCCCCTGCTCGGCCGCGGTCCGCTGACCACCCTTCAGGACCTGCCGGTCTCCTTCCCCAGCCGCGTCCCCGCCCTGTTCGGCCTGCCCGAACTGCCCGGCAACCTCGCCGAGGGCTACGTCCTCAAGCCCGCCGGCGAGTGGTCCGAGACGGACGCGCCGCGCCCGGTGGTGAAGGTCAAGGAGAAGGCCTTCGCCGAGGACGGCCGCTACGACGGCGCCCGCCCGTACCTGCCCCCGCCCGAGGGCGCCGCCGGAGTCCCCGCCTGGCTCCTGGTCCAGGCGGCCGCCCTGCTCACCCCCGCCCGCGCCGCCGCGGCCGTCAGCAAGCTCGGTCCGCGCACGCCCGCCGACGCGGTCGCGGCGGAGATCGCCGACGATGTCGCCGAGGAACTCGCCGGCGCCCTGGGCGGCCTGGAGGAGCCCGTCCGCACCGCGCTGCGCCGCGCCCTGGAGCCGGGGGCAGGCGTGCTCGCCGCCTTCGACGCCGCGGACCGGCGCGGCTGCTGAAGGGGCCCGGAGAGGTCCCGCTCGACGCGGGCCGACCCGTCACCGCACGGCGCCGAGCCGGATCGGGCCGGGTGTCGGTCGTCCGCGCGGGTCGTCAACCGGTGGGACGCAAGGCCCGTTGGGACGCAGGGCGTCGGCGCCCTGGTGGTCGGCGACCCCACCGCGGGGAGCCGGGGCCGTCGGCCCGGAGCCTTCCCGGCGCGCGTTCCGCTCCCGTGCGCCGGATGCCGGTGCGCGGGGGGTTCTCGGCGGCAGGCTCTTATTGTACTGTCCGTCTAATAAGCGGGTGAGCGGGAACCCGCAGCGGCAGGCACCTGGAGGCAGCCATGGCTCTCACCTGGCAGACCGAGCACGGCCACACCGCGGCCGACGACGACGTCTCGAAGCGGCTGCTGGAGTCGGCCGCCACCCTCTCCTACGACCCCTCGACCGAGATCGACTGGGACGCGCCCCTCCCGGAGGAGCACTACGGCCTCAACCCGGAGTGGAGCACGCTCTACGGCACCCGGCTGTGGGACGAGATGACCGAGCAGCAGCGGGTCACGCTCACCCGGCACGAGGTCTGCTCGATCATGAACACCGGCATCTGGTTCGAGATGATCCTCCAGCAGATGGTGCTGCGCGACCAGTACCTCAAGAGCCCCGCCAACGCCGAGTTCCAGTTCGCGCTGACCGAGATCGCCGACGAGTGCCGCCACTCGATCATGTTCGCCCGCGCCTGCCAGAAGATGGGCGTCCCCGCCTACCGGCCGAACAAGGTGATCGCCCAGGCCGGCCGCGCGTTCAAGGCGCTCGCCAAGGGCGAACTCGCCTACGGCGGCATCCTGGTGGCCGAGGAGGTGCTCGACGTCATGCAGCGCGACTGGATGCGCGGCGAGAACGTCCTGGAGATCGTCCGCGGCACCTCCCGGATCCACGTGGTCGAGGAGTCGCGGCACATGAAGTTCGCCCGGCAGGAGATCCGCGAGCGGATGCGCCACGCGAGCCCGGCCCGCCGCCGCACCTCGGCCACCGGCATCGCCGTCGGCGCGTACGTCATCGTCACCAGCATGGTCCACCCCGGCGTGTACAAGGCGGCCGGGCTGGACGTCGCCCGGGCGCTCGCCGAGGTCAAGGGCAACGAGCACCGCAAGGCGATGATGCGCACCAGCTCACGGCACCTGATGGCCTTCCTCGCCGAGACCGGGCTGCTCACCAGCCGCTCGGCGGCCGTCTATCGCCGCGTCCACATGCTCTGAGGCGCCCCGCCCCAGGGTGCACCGCCTCCGAGGCGCCCCGCCCCGGGGTGCACCGCCTCCGAGGTGCACGCCGTCCCCAGGCGCGCGGGCCCCCCGGGTCTGCATCCCCTGACGTCGAATCGGACCGTTCGGACACAGCGAGGACCCCACTCCGGCCATGGCCTACGCGATCACCCAGACCTGCTGCAACGACGCCTCGTGCGTGTCCGTCTGCCCGGTCAACTGCATCCATCCGACTCCGGACGAACCGGAGTTCGGCACCACCGACATGCTCTACATCGACCCCCGGGCGTGCATCGACTGCGGTGCCTGCGCGGACGCCTGCCCGGTGGACGCGGTGTTCCCGGTCGACCGGTTGCGCGGGCCGGACACCGTCTTCGGCGACCTCAACCGCGACTGGTTCCGCGACCACCCCAACGACCACGCCTGGGGAGCGCCCAGCTTCCCGCGCAGTCTGCCCGCCGAGCTCGGCACCCTGCGGATCGCCGTGGTCGGCACCGGGCCCGCCGCCGGGTACACCGCGCAGGAGCTGCTGCGCTGCACCAGCGCCGAACTGACCATGATCGACCGGCTGCCCGTCACCGGCGGCCTGCTGCGGCACGGCGTCGCCCCAGACCACCAGTCCACCAAGCGGATCGCGGAGAGCTTCGCGAGCGTGTTCCACGACCCGCGGCTGCGGATGCACCTCAACCTGGAGGTCGGCACCGACATCAGCCACGCCGAACTCGCCGCCCACCACCACGCGGTGGTGTACGCGGTCGGCGCCGCCGCCGACCGGCGGCTCGGCATCCCCGGCGAGGACCTGCCGGGCAGCCTGCCCGCGACCGCCTTCGTCGGCTGGTACAACGCCGACCCGACGGTGCCCGGGGACGCCGTGGAGCTGTCCGCCGAGCGCGTGGTCGTCGTCGGCAACGGCAACGTCGCGGTGGACATCGCCCGGATCCTGCTCACCGATCCGGACCGGCTCGCCGCCACCGACATCGCCGACCACGCCCTGGCCGCGCTGCGCCGCAGCCGGGTCCGGGAGGTCGTGCTGCTGGCACGGCGCGGACCCGACCAGGCGGCCTGGACCGGGCCGGAGTTCCTGGCGCTGCGCCGGCTGCCGGGCGTGGAGCTGGTGATCGAGGACCACCCGCAGGTGCGGGCGGCGATCGAGACGGCCGCGCCGGACTCGCGGGCCGCGCTGCTGGCCGGGTTGCCGCTGGTGCCGTACGACGGCGGCGCGGAGCCGGGGCCGGGGCGGCGGATCGTGCTGCGGTTCCTGTCCGCGCCGGTCGCCCTGCTCGGGGAGGGGCGGGTCGAGTCGGTGGCCGTCGAGCGGACCAGGATGACGGCGCAGGGCCGGGCCGAGACCACCGGGGAGCGCGACACCCTGCGGACCGCGCTGGTGGTGCGCTCGATCGGGCACCGGGGCGTGCCCGTGCCCGGCCTTCCCTTCGAGGAGCGGACCGGGACGGTCGTCCAGCGCGGCGGGCGGGTCGTCGACCCGGCCACCGGGCGGCCGCTGCCCGGTGCGTACGTGGTGGGCTGGGCCAAGCGCGGGCCGTCCGGGGGGATCGGCGCCAACCGGGCCTGCGCGCGGGAGACGGTGGACGCGCTGCTGGACGACGCGGTGGCCCGGGCGCTGCCCGTACCGGCGGCGGGGCGCCAGGACTTCGAGCGGCTGGTGCGGCGGCGCCGGCCGGACGCGGTCGGCCTGCGGGAGCTGCGGGCGGTGGAGCGGGCGGAGCGCGCGCGGGGCGAGGCGCAGGGGCGGCCGCGGGTGAAGCTGGCCACGGTGGCGGAGCTGCTGGCGGCGGGGCGGCGGCGGTGAGCAGCGGGCGGTACGGCGGTGGCGGTTTCCCCTGCCGGTGAGCCGGGCGGCCCGCGCGGGGTTCACCCGCGGGCCGCCCGGTTGACGTCACCGTGACCCGGTGCGGAAGGGGCGCGTTGGGCGGATGTGAGTAGTTCTGGGGTGGCGCCGGCCGACTGGCCTCGGCTGGCCGGAGAAACGATCCTGCAAGGGGCGGGGCACCCGCCGGAACCCGGCCCGGAGGAGCCCATCTACGCCGAGCTGGCCCGGCTGTGGCAGTCGGAGGGGCGCGCCGTGCCCGGACTGCCGGACCCGGCCTGGGAGCGCCCGGCAGGGCCGGCGGGCTCGGCTCCGTTCCCGGGGCCCTCGGCACCCCTGGAGCCCTCGGCGTTCCCGGCACCCTCGGCACCCTCGGCACCCTCGGCGCCGGCGGAGACCCGGGTGGCCCCGGCACCCCCGGCGCCGGCGGTGGCTCCGGCGCCCGACGGGCCCCCGGGACGGGCCGGCGTCACCGCACCGGCTTGACGGCCGTGTGGACGTACCAGGCGACGAACTCGCGCACCCCGTACATCTCCACCGTGGAGCGGAGGTTGAGCCACCTCGCCGGATCGCCGAGGCGGCGCAGCAGCTCCCAGGGCAGGCGGAAGTACGCGTGCACGGCCTCGGTGGTGGGCGTGTAGTACGCCGTCGCGTCGAGTGCCTCCTCCACCTCGAAGCCGGCTCCGGTGAGCAGCGCGGGCAGATTGCGGGCGTGGTAGACCTTGGCGCCCGTCATCACCATCGCGTCCAGGTACGGTTCGAGCACGGCCCGGGCGTGCGGCGGCAGTTCGTCCAGCGGTGCGGTGCTCATCGGGCCGAGCAGCACCAGTCGGCCGCCGGGGCGCAGCACCCGGTGCAGTTCGGCCAGCGCGCGGGGCGGGTCGTAGGAGTGGACCAGCGTCTCCATCGAGTAGGCGCCGTCGAACGCTCCGTCGGGGAAAGGCAGTTCGTGGTAGTCGCCGAAGCAGAAGGTGGTCCGGTCGGCGAGTGCGGTGCGGGCGCTGAGCCGGCGGGCCTCGGCCAGGTGGAAGTCCAGGACGTCGACGCCGCTGACCCGCAGGCCGAACCGGGCGGCCATCGCCCGGGCCACCACGCCCGCCCCGCAGCCGGCGTCCAGCACCCGCGAACCGGGCGGCAGCGCCAGCTTGTGCCCCAGCACGTCCTCCAGCTGCCGCTGCGCCCGCCACAACCGCCACTTCGACTGCCCCGGCTCCGTCCACCCCCAGTGCCGGGCGTTGCGGGCCACCCGGGTGTAGAACCACCGGCTCCCGGCCCGCCCGTACACCCGGCGCAGCCCGGCGAGATCCAGCCCCTGAGCGCCCATGCGGACACGCTACCGACGGCCCCGCGCCGCTCCCGGCGGCGCCACGGGGGAGTCCACCGCCGGGAGGGTAGGTACGGTCGTCGGACCATCCGACCAGGAGAACCCCGGCCCGGTTCCGTCAGCCCCGTCGGGCTCTTCCGGCGCGGTGGGTCCGGACGGGTTGAGCACCTCGGCGTGGGTCGGCGCTGCGACACCATCCCGGCAGGGTGCCGCAAGACGGCCGTCGGGGGCGCGGTGTCGGGGAAGCGTGGCCCACGGGGTGCCCGACGGGGACACGGTGCAGGGCGCCCGTGCCAGGGGCGCCGGCGCGGCGGCGCGGCGGCGCGGCGCGTGCGCCGAGGCCCTCGATCCGCAGAAGTGCGGCGCGGGCCGCCGCGAACGGCACGGCGGCGGTCCCGGTGCCGCACCGGTCGCCCTCCAGCGCGCCACCGCCCGTGCCGGACCCCGGCCGAGCAGCGGATATGCTCCGGCGGTCACGTCCCTCGTCCGTTCCTCCGAACGGCCGACGGCCTCGGTTCGGAACGGAGTCCCAGGATTTTCATGGTGGTCGGTCGTCAACGCGAGCTGGCGGTCATCGCCGAAGCGCTCTCCCCCCGATCGGTGTCGCCCGCAGCTCTCCTGCTCGGGGAGCCGGGGGTGGGCAAGACCCTGCTGCTGGACACAGCGGCCGACCAGGCGGAGCGCGAAGGCTCCCGCGTCCTGCGGGTGCGCGGCAGCGTCGCCGAGAGCGAGCTCGCGTACGCCGGCCTCCACCAGCTTCTGCTGCCGGTCCTCGACGGCGCGGCCGACGGCCTGCCCGCCCGTCAGAGGGCGGCCCTGCTCGGCGCCTTCGGACTCGGCGACGACCCGGCCCCGCCGGACCCGATGATGGTGAGCCTGGGCGTGCTGACCCTGGTCTCGCAGATCGCCTCCGCGCGCCGGGTGCTGCTCGCCGTCGACGACGCCCAGTGGCTCGACCACGGCACCTGCCAGGTCCTGGGCTTCCTCGCCCGGCGGCTCACCGGCGAGTCGATCGGGCTGGTCGTCGCGGTGCGCGGCACCCGTCGGCCCGACTGGCTCGACCCGACGGTGTCGCAGGTGGTGGTGGCTCCGCTGTCCTCGGCCGAAGCGGAGGAACTGCTCGGTGCCCAGCCCGATCCGCCCGTCGGCCTGACCCGGCGCCAGGTCCTGGCCGCCGCGGCCGGCAACCCGCTCGCCCTCATCGAGCTCGCCCGGCAGGCCGCACGGGACGGCCGGCTCCCGCCCGTGGGGCCCGTGCCGCTCACCGACCTGCTGGAGGAGACCTTCGCCGCCCAGGCGGGGGGACTGCCGCAGGCCACCCGTGAGGCACTGCTGATCGCGGCCGCGGCGGACGGCGCGGCCCTGTCGGTCGTCCTGGCGGCACTGCCCACGGGCTCGGACCCGGAGGTGTGGCTGCCGGCCGAGCAGGCGGGCCTGGTGCACGTGCGGGCCGACCGGGTCGAGTTCCGCCACCCCCTGGTCCGTTCCGCCGTCTACGGCGCCGCCCCCTTCGCCGAGCGGCGGCGCGCGCACCTCGCCCTGGCGGCCGCGCTCGGCGGCGACCCCGACCGGCAGGCCTGGCAGTTGTCGGCGGCGACGGTGGCCCCCGACACCGCGGTCGCCGCCGCCCTGGAAGCCACCGCCATGCGCACCTTCGGGCGCGGCGCCGTCGCCGAAGCCCTCGCCGGGCTGGAACGGGCCGCCCAGCTCCACCCGGACGCGGGCGAACGGGCCAGGCTCCTGTCGACCGCGGCCTACGCCGCCGTCCTGGTCGGGGACCTGGACCGGGCCGAGACCCTGGGCGCGGAGGCCCTCCACCTCGATCCCGACCCGGCGGCCACGAGCTGGATCAGCGCCCTGAACGGCCTGATCGCCATGCTGGTGCTGCGCCTGGAACGGGCGTTCGCCCTCGTCGTCGGCGAGGAACCGCTGCCCGTGCCGCAGCTGGCCGAGGACGTGTCCACGATCGCGACCGGGATCGCGTACCACTCCGGCCTGACCACGCAGCGGGAACGGATCCGGCCGATGCTGGCGGCCCGCGCGGCGCAGGACGAGGGTGCCGTCGCCCGGCCCTTCCACCTGTGGGACATCGGCGTCACCGACCCCTTCCTCCACGGGAACGCCGTGCGGGCCCAGCTGCCCTCCCTCACCGCCAAGCCCGGCCTCCTCCCGACCGAGACCCACACCCTCGGCGTCCTCGGCATGCTCCTGGACGAGACCGAGACGGCGGTGAGCCTGCTCGGGGAGGTGGTCAACCCGCAATGGGAGGACGCGGCCGACTTCCACGCGGGGATGACGGCCGTGGACCTGGCCTGGGCGAACATCGACTGCGGCCGCTGGGCCGACGCCCGCCTCGGCGTCGAGCGGCTCGCCGCACGCTTCCTGGCCGGACACCGCAACCTCGGCTCGGTACGGGCGCTCACCGCACTCGCCACCGTGTGCGCCCTGACCGGCGAGCCGGAGACGGCGCTGCGCCACGCCTCGGCGGCGCTGGCCGTCACCGAGCCGGCCCGGGCCCTCGCCACCGTTGTCCGAGCCGGCCGCGCGGCCGCCCTCGCCGCCACCGCCCTCGGCGACCACCACGCCGCCCACCTGCACACGAGCTCCCTCTTCAGCGGCTCGGGAGCACCGGTGCACTACCACCTGTCGTGCTACGCGGTCGCCGACCACGCGGCCGCCGCCGTCCTCACCGGCCACGCCGAACAGGCGCGGGCCGCCCTGAAGGAGGTGACCGCCGTCGTCGGCGCGGGAGCGTCGGCGCGGCTGCGGCAGGTCCTGCTCCGGGCCACCGCGCTGCTGGCCGAACCGGACGCGGCCGGTGCGCACTTCCGCGAAGCACTGGAGGACCCGGCCGGACAGCGCTGGCCGTTCGAACGGGGCCAGGTCTGGCTGGAGTACGGCGAGTGGCTGCGGCGGCAGCGGCAGATCGCGGAGGCCCGCGCAGCCCTGACGAAGGCCCGCGAGGTCTTCGGCGGTCTGGGCGCCGTCCACTGGACGCAGCGTGCCGAGGCCGAACTGCGGGCGGCCGGCGTCAGCGTCGACGCCGGCCGGAACAGCGCGCTGCGCTCACTGACCCCGCAGCGTCAGCGCATCGTACGACTCGCAGCCGAGGGCCTGACGAACCGGCAGATCGGCCAGCGCCTGTTCCTGTCGCCCAGGACCGTCGGCACCCACCTCTACCAGGCCTTCCCGGTCCTCGGCGTGACGTCGCGCGGGCAGCTGCGCGACGTGGTGGAGCGGGAGGACGGCGCCGGTCCGGGCCGGTGACGACGCAAGTCATGTGACGGATGGCCCGCGCGCGGACGCGCCCGAGAGTGGAGGAGGAACCGCCCGCAGAGCACCCGGAGCCCTCCATGTCCGTCACCCTGCCCGAACACACCTCCGCCACGGCGTCACCCGGCGACCGTGCCGGCCACTGGCGCGCACTGGTGTCCGGCACGTTCGTCCCGGTCGACCTGATCGCGCACCAGGACGCCTCCCCGGTCGGGACGATCACCAGCCGCCAGCTCGGCCGGCTCAGGATCGCCGAGGTCGAGGCCGGCCCGCAGACCGTGTCCCGCAGCCGTCGCCGCATCTCCCAGGGCGGTGCGGAGTTCCTGACGGTCACCCTCCAGCACCACGGCACCGCCCGGCTCACGCAGGACGGCCGGCAGGCACTGGTGGGCCCGGGCGGTTTCACCCTCGCGGACGCGGGGCGCCCCTTCCTGCGGGAACACCGCGAACACTTCCGCTTCACCGCGTTCCGGCTGCCCAAGGCGGCGCTCGGTGTGACGGACGACGAGCTGCGCACCGTCACGGGCACGGCCTTCGACGGCGGTTCGGGGACCGCCGGGCTCGTCGCCGGCTACCTGAAGCAGCTCGCGGCCCAGCCGGCGGACCTCGACCCGGGCACCGCACACCGGCTCGCCCTGACCGCCGCCGACCTCCTGGCGGCACTGGTCCACGAGCGCCGGGCGCTGCCGGCCCGGGAGCCGGTGGAGGGCACGCCGCGCATGCTCGCCCGGATCGAGGACTACGTCCTGCGCCACCTGGGCGACCCCGACCTCTCGCCCGCCCGGATCGCCCACGCGCACCACATCTCGGTGCGCTACCTGCACAAGCTGTTCAACACCCAGGGGACGACGGTCAACCGCTGGATACAGCGCCAGCGACTGGAACGCTGCCGGCGCGAGCTGTCCCGCCCGGCCAGGACCGCTCCGACCATCTCGGCAGTGGCCCACCGCTGGGGCTTCGTGAGCCCCTCCCACTTCAGCCGCTCCTTCCGCACCACGTACGGCATGTCCCCCCGCGAATGGCAGGCCATGACCTCACGACGGGCCGTCACCGCGGCGCGGGAGCCCGCAGTGGGGGCACCGTTCCCTGCGGCATGACGGGGCAGGACGGGGCGGGGCGGCGGCGGCGCGGTGAGGTCTGCCCGCACCGGCTCGCTCCGCCCTGGCCGGACTCCCCGCCGCCAGGGGCCGCGAGCGCCGGACCCGGCGCTCGGACCCCGTGCGGACCAGGTCACGGTGGCCGCCGGGCACAACGGGGCCGTCGCCACGTGAGCGCGGAGGCGGCGCGAGTGCGGTGCGCACCAGGGCGCCTGGGCCGCCCGGTCGGCGGGTTCAGGCGCCGGGCGTCGTCCGGCGTGCCGGCGCGATGCACACCGGCCGGCCGTCCTCGCCCGCTAGTGCTGTGACCGAATTGGTTCGCCGGGTTCGGGTCAAGTCTGGTCTGAGTCTTTTGAGGCTGCCATCTTGTGATCATGAGAGAGCACGTTCTGGAGGCCGGCGACGTTGGGCATCCGACGCTTGTCTTGGTGCACGGTGCCGGTCACGGCGCGCGGATGTGGCGACGCCAACTGGAAGCGTTGTCGGACAGCTTTCACGTCGTTGCTCTTGATCTGCCGGGGTTCGGCGGCGTGCCGGGCCCGTTCAGCTTGGCAGCCGCAGTCGACTCCGTCGCTGAGGTCGCCCAACAGCTACGGCCGGCTCACCTGTGCGGCCACTCCCTCGGGGCGATCGTGGCGGCACGGGTTGCGGCTGAGAACCCGGAGATCGTTGCCCGACTGGTCCTGGTCGGTGGCCCAGAGATCGCACCGGGGGAGACGTCGTCACGGCGGCTTCGACGCGAACGCCATCGCCCCGGCTGGCTGGTCCGCGCGATCTCCGACCTTCCCGATCGCGCTGGGTGGTTCGACGTGCTGGAAGCTCTGGAAGCAAGCGACCTCTCCCGGGTGCTCCCGCAGATCGCCGCACCCACGCTTGTGCTGTGCGGGCAGCGGGATCGCGCCAGCCTGCCGGACGCCCGACGGGCCGCGGCGGCCATCCCGGGAGCCCACCTGTCCGTGGTTCCGCACGGCGGGCATTTGTTGCCCATGACGATGCCGCATGCGTTCAATGCCATTGCCCGAGGCTTCCTTTCCTGCGAACCCCAGCAGATGCACTGAGGTCGTGACGGTCCGGGACCGCCTCAAGCCGCAGCTTTGAGGGTGCGTCCGCTGTTCAGCTGCGGCGACCAGGGCCTGCTGCCGGAACGCCGCTGGTGCCCCTCGCCGAGGGCGGCCGGCACGGCGTCGCCCGTCCGGTGCAGCTCGCCGACGCTGCCGGCGGCGGTCGCCGGGCAGCGTCCGCCAGGTCCGCCGGGCGGTCGCCGGGCACTGGGCGACCACCTCGCGCAGCCCGTGACCGGCCTTGGCGCAGCGCTCACCGAGGCGGCGCAGGCCCTCCGGTTCCTCCCGGTGCGGCAGGCGCCCGGTGCGGGAGACGTCGGCCGGCATGTCGAGGTGGACCCGGGCCGGTTCGGCCGGCACGCCGTCGCCCTCGTGCCCGTCGGTCACCGTGTCCTGCCGACCCCCGTGCGGCGTGAAGGCCGACGGTGACCACTGGCAGCGCCGCCACCGGCCGGCACGAGCCGGAGCCGGTCGCTCACCGCTCCCGGAAGTGCAGCACGAAGCGGGCGCTGCTGCCGTCGATCCGGCGCCGGACGTAGAGGGCGGGGGTGCCGTCCGGGGTGCAGCTGACCCCCTCCCGCACCAGCAGCGGGGTGCCGGCCGGCACGCCCAGCAGTTCGGCGTCCGCCAGGTCCGCGCCGATCGCGCCGAAGGCCCGCCAGTCGTACTCGAGCTCCACCCCGCCGGCCCGCGCCAGCTCCAGCACCAGGTTCCCGGCTCGGCCCGGCCGGACCAGCTCGGCGGGCAGCGGGCCGAACGGCACCCAGTAGCTGCACGCGGCCCGGGCCCGCCCGCCGAGGCGGATCACCGAGTCCAGGCGGGACAGCTCGCCGGGTGCACGGCCCAGCTGCCGGGCCACCTCCTCGTCCTCCGCCGAGCCGGTGACGGCGGGCGCCGCCACCACGAACTCGCCGTCGCCCGGGCCGGCGTCGCCCCGGTCAGCGGTGTCCCGGTCGGCGTCGCCCCGGCCCGTGGTGTCCCGGCCGCCCCCGGGCAGCGCCTCGTGCAGGCTGCCGAGGTCGAAGCGCTGGCTGCGTGGATCCACGGTGATCGACGCCCGTACGGCGGGCGGGCGGACGAAGGTGCCCACACCCCGGCGGATCTCCACCACGGCAGCCCGCTCCAGCTCCGCGACCGCCTGCCGCACGGTCAGCCGGTTCACGCCGAACTCGGCGCTCAGCTCCGGCTCGCTGGGCAGCCGCGCGCCCGCCGGGTAGCCGCCGGCGTCGATCCGCTCCTGGAGCCGCCGGGCCAGCCGGCGGTACAGCGGAACGCGCGGGGGAGTGCTCGGGGGGTTCGTCGCCACGGACCGATCCTACGGAGCCGACGCCCGGCGCCGGGCCCGCTGCCCTCCGGCCCGCTGCCCTCCGGCCCGCCTGCCGGAGCCCCGGCTCGCTCGCCGCGGCCCGCCCCCGGCTCGCCCCGGCCGCTCTGGATCCCACGCGGCCCGCTCGCTCTCGCTCCGGCTCGCCGCGGCGCGCCGACGGGGGTGGGATGGAGGGGTGCCACGGGCCGAGGCTTGCCCGGCACCCCCGGGAGGGGCTAGACATCCAGACATCTAGATGTCGTTCCCTCCCGTGCGGCTCCACCGAAAGGCCCTCGCATGCCCCTGGTCAACTTCCGCGACTCCGCCGTCCTCAGCGACCCCGAGGGCCTGCGGATCCGCCCCGGCGTGCTGTACCGCTCCGCCCAGCCGTACCCGGCCGCCGACGAGGCCGTCGTCGCCCAGCTGCGCGCCTGCGACATCCGTACCGTCGTCGACCTGCGGGACCCCCGCGAGACCCACCCCGCCGACTGGGCCGCCGCCGAGGCCGCCGGGATAGCCGTCGTCGCCGCCCCGGTGAACCCCGCCACCGAGGCCCTCACCGCGCACATGAGCACCATGACCACCGCCGCCGACCTCGGCGAGTTCTACGTGCTGCTCGCCGAGTCCGCCCCCGAGGCCGTGGCCGCCGCCGTCGAGGCCGCCGCCCGCCCGGGCGCCGTCCTGCTCCACTGCGCCGCCGGCAAGGACCGCACCGGCCTGCTGACCGCCCTGCTGCTCGACCTGCTCGACGTGCCGGTCGAGCGCATCGTCGCCGACTACGCCCGCACCGCCGACGCCCTCCCGCAGATCTTCGCCAACCTCGCGGAACGCCACCGCACCGCCCTCAACCGCCCGGGTTCCTCGCGTGTCACCGGGCCCGACGGCCGGCACCTCACCATCCCGGCACCCCTGCTGGAGGCCCCGGCCGAGGCGATGAGCGTCTTCCTGCACCGCGTCCGCACCCACCACGGCGGCGCGGCGGCGTTCCTCCCCGCCTGCGGCGTCGACGCCGCCACCCTCGGCGCCTTCCGCGCCAAGGCCGCGGCCCCGGCCCCGGCCGTCTGAGCCGCCGGGAGGACCGGGCGCGGGCTGACCGGCGCCCGGGTCATCCGGTGAGCCCGCAGCCCGGGCGCCCGGGCGCCCGCACGCCCGGACGCCCGGACGCCCGGACGCCCGCACGCCGGCACGCCCGGCGCGTCACACGTCCCGCCGCCGGACCACGACCGCCGTCACCGCCACCGCGACCAGCGCCCACACCCCCATGGTGATCCAGGAGTCCAGCACGCTCGGCGCGTACTTCCCCATGGTGGTGGCGGAGGCCGGGTTGATGGTGAGCCGGTGGACGGTGGCCAGCGGCAGGTGGGTGCCGATCTCCTTCAGCCAGCGGTAGCGGTCGCCGCCGAACATCAGCGGCAGGATGAACATCAGCACCACCAGCGCCACGATCGAGGCGGTGGCGTGCCGCAGCAGCGCGCCCAGCGCCATCCCGACCAGCGCGCAGGTCGGCACGATCGCGGCGTAGCCGAGGACGGCCCGCAGGCAGCCCTCGTCGGTGATGGAGAGCCCGACGTGCCGGGAGGCCAGCATCGCGTTGACGCCGAAGAAGGAGGCCGTCGACACCACCGCACCGGCGAGCGCGGTGATCCCGCCGATCAGCAGCACCTTCGCCGCGATCACGCCCCGCCGGTCCGGCACCGCGGCGAAGGTGGTGCGGATCATGCCGGTGGTGTACTCGCCGAACACGGTGATCGCACCGAGGCTGCCGGCCGCGATCGCCATCAGGTCGCCCGCGATGCTGCCGAGGCCGTGGAACAGCGGGTCGTACCGGTACGGCGCCGTACCGGGCTCCGGCGCGGGCGGGTGGTCGATGTAGACGAGGTCGGTGTGCACCGCGTTCAGGTTGACCGCGATCGCCACCAGCGAGGCGAGCGCCAGCACCCAGTACGTCGACCGCAGCGAGCGCAGCTTGATCCACTCGGCGGCGAGCAGATCGGTGAACCGGGGTGCGGGCTCGGCCGGACGGACACCCGAGGCACGGCCGTCGGTCACGGTTCGGCCGTCGGTCACGGTACGGCCAGGGGTCACGGTGCTCATCGGGCCTCTCCTGCCGGGTATTCGACGCTGTCCGCGGTCAGGGACAGGAACGCGGACTCCAGGGACGACGTGCGGGTCACGAGTTCGTGCAGCACCAGGCCGTGCCGCAGGGCGAGTTCGCCGATCCGCTCGGCGGCCAGCCCGGTGACGACCCCGGACTGCGCCTCCGTCCGCCGTACCTCGGCACCCTCGGTCCGCAACACCTCGGCCAGCGCGCCGAGTTCCGGCGACCGGACGGTCACCGAGGCCACCGCGTTGCGCGCCGAGAACTCGGCCAGGCTCTGGTCGGCGATGAGGCGGCCGCGGCCGATCACCACCAGGTGGTCGGCGGTGTGCTCCATCTCGGCCATCATGTGGCTGGAGACGAAGACCGTCCGCCCCTCCTCCGCGAGCCGCCGGAACAGCCCGCGCACCCACAGCACGCCCTCCGGGTCCAGCCCGTTCAGCGGTTCGTCGAAGAGCAGCACCGGCGGGTCGCCGAGCAGCGCGCCGGCGATGCCCAGGCGCTGCTTCATGCCCAGCGAGTAGCCGCCGATCCGCCGCGCGGCGGCCTCGGTGAGGCCGACCTCCGCCAGCACCTCGTCCACCCGCCCGAGCGGGATCCGGTTGCTGCGGGCCAGTGCCGACAGGTGCGCCCTGGCGCTGCGCCCGCCGTGCACGTCGCCCGCGTCCAGCAGCGCGCCGACGTGCCGCAGGCCGCGCGGCCGGGCGGCGAAGGGTGCGCCGTCCACGGTGACGGTGCCCGCGGTGGGGGAGTTGAGGCCCAGGACCATCCGCAGCGTGGTGGACTTGCCCGCGCCGTTGGGCCCGAGGAAGCCGGTGACGGCACCGGGCCGGACGGTGAAGGTCAACTGGTCGACGGCCGTGGTGGCCCCGTACCGCTTGGTCAGTCGCTCGATCTCGATCACGGGGGCAACGCTGCCGTCCGGCGCGGTGACCGGGCATCGGGCCGCGGGCCACAACCGCGGCCCCCGCCCCCGCCCCCGGGATTACGCCCGCGGGCCGATGCGCCGCCGCGACGCCCGCGGCTACCATCGCGCCATGATCACCGACGCCCGCCCGCCCCTGCTCGGACGCCTGCCCGCCGGCGTGTGGGTGGCGGCGTTCTGGACGGCCGTCGTGGTGTTCCGGTTCTTCACGCGGGAGGACGAACTGCGCCACCTGTCGGAGTACCACGGCAATCCCGAGGACATGCCGCTGGTGGTCACGGCCGTGGTCACCACGCTGGTCGCGGCGCTGCTGGTCCGGCTGCCACTGGCGGCCGTCGCGGTGGCGCTCGCGGGCAGCGTCTTCTCGCTCGGCATGAGCAGCGTCCCGGAGGTCCCGGTGCTGCAGTTCCTGATCGCCGACGCCGTGGTCGGCTACTGCGCCGCCGTCCGCTCCCGCGCGGTCTCGCTGGGCGCCCTCGCGCTGCCGCTCGCCGTGCTCGCCGCACTGCTGCTCCAGGGCGCCGTCAACCACTACCCCGTCAACCCGCTCGCGTACGCCGGCCTCGCCGCGACCGTCCTGATCGCCTGGCTGGTCGGCAACACCGTCCACCAGAGCCGCGCCCACGGCGAGGCCCTGCGCGGGCGCGCCACCGAGCAGGCCGTCACCGCCGAACGGCTGCGGATCGCGCGCGAGTTGCACGACATGGTCGCCCACAACATCGGCATCATCGCGATCCAGGCCGGCATGGGCAGCCGGGTCATGGACACCCAGCCCGCCGAGACCCGCAACGCCCTGAACGCCATCGAGGCCACCAGCCGGGAGACCCTCGCCGGGCTGCGCCGGGTGCTCGGCGCGCTGCGGCAGGGGGACCCGGACTCCGCGCCGCTCGAAGTGGCCCCGGGCATCGCCGAGTTGGACCGTCTGGTGGAGAGGGCCGCGGGCGCCGGCGTGCGGGTCGCGCTCACCCGGCGCGGCGCCGCCCGTCCCGTCCCGCCCGAGGTGGACCTCGCCGCCTACCGGATCGTCCAGGAGGCCGTCACCAACGTGGTCAAGCACGCCGGCACCCGCGACTGCCACGTCACCGTCGAGTACGGGCCGGAGGAACTCGCCGTCACCGTCGAGGACCGGGGCACCGGCTCGGCGGGGGCCGCCCCCGGCACCGGCTACGGCCTGGCCGGGATGCGCGAACGGGTCACCCTGCTGCACGGCGGGTTCAGCGCCGGCCCGCGCCCCGGAGGCGGCTTCCGCGTCGCCGCCCGACTGCCGCTGCCCGAGGGGGCCGCCCCGGAGGTGGGACCGTGATCCGCGTCGTCCTGGTCGACGACCAGCCGCTCATCCGCACCGGCCTGCGGGTGCTCATCGCCGACGCCCCCGACCTGGAGGTGGTCGGCGAGGCCGGCAGCGGCGCCGAGGCCGTCGAGCTGGTGGCCCGGCTGCGCCCGGACGTCGCCGTGATGGACATCCGGATGCGGCCCCAGCCCGGCGGCCGGGAGGCATCCCCGGGCATGGACGGCATCGAGGCCACCCGCCGGATCACCGCCGATCCCGGACTGCCCACCCACGTGCTCATCCTCACCACCTTCGACGACGACGACTACGTGTACGGCGCGCTGCGCGCCGGGGCGAGCGGCTTCCTGGTCAAGGACCTCGCCCTGGAGACCATCCTGGACGGCGTACGGGCGGTCGCCGCCGGGGACGCCCTGCTCGCCCCCGGCATCACCCGCCGGCTGATCGGCGAGTTCGCCGCCCGTCCGCAGGCCCCGCGGGCCCGGCGCCCGGTCGTCGAGGGCATCACCGAGCGCGAACGCGAGGTGCTGACCCTGGTCGGCCGCGGGCTGTCCAACGCGGAGATCGCCGAGGAGCTCACCATCAGCGTGGCCACCGCCAAGGCGCACGTCGCCCGGCTGTTCACCAAGCTCGGCGCCCGCGACCGCGTCCACCTGGTCATCCACGCCTACGAGTTCGGGCTCGTCACGCCTTCGTAGGCCCCCGGGGGCCGCCGCACGCGCCGGAGCGCCCGAAGGAACGCGGGGCCCGGGAAACGCGGGGCCCCGGAAACGCGGGGGCGCCGGGGTGGGCCCGCACAACCCACCCCGGCGCCTGCTGTCCCGGCGTCAGGGCGCCGGGGTGCGTCGGACCGTCGTCAGGGGACGATCGCGTGCGAGATCTGGCAGGCGCTGACCGCGTTCGACCAGGTGCCCTGCATCGCGAAGGAGCCGGTCGCGAAGGCCACGTTCTGCGAGCCGCCGGTGCCGCCGACGCCCTTCCAGGCGCACTTGTCGGCGTTCTCGGCGCCCGACGAGTCGGTCCAGCCGCCGGCCGGGTTCTGGTCGGTGACGGTCTCCGCGTACTCGTGGCCGAACACCATGGTCACGCCGTCCAGCAGGCCCGCGGTGCCGCTGTTGACGTAGTTCTGGCCGCACGAGGTGCCCATGTCGGGCACGTACGGGTCGTTGCTGAACGCCACGTCACCGTACGGGGAGGCGGCGGCACCGCCGGTCAGCGTGGTGTCGCCGTTCCAGTCGTGCCAGGCGCAGAAGTTGCCCGTGGAGGTGTTGAAGCCGTCCGGGTGGGTGCCGGTCGGCGAGAGCACCACGTACTGGACGTTGCGGTTGGCGGCGGCGGTGGTGTTGCCGAAGTGCCCGGCGGCCTTGACGGCCTCGGCGGCGATCTGGTTGCCGGTGGCCTGGCCCGGAGCGGCGGCCGAACCGTCCACCCAGACGCCGGCCAGCGCGCCGCCGGTCGGGTAGCCGACGTGGGCGGCGGTGGACGCGCAGGTGGTGGAGCCCTTGGCGACGCCCTCGCAGTACTGGGTCATGACGCCCGACCAGGTCTCGTTGTTGGTGCCGAGGCCCTTGAACAGCTGCTGGGTGCGGACGGCCTCACCCTCCGGGTCACCGGAGAGCGTGGTGTAGCCGTTGGCGTCGGTGCCCGGGGTGCCCCACTGGGAGCCCCAGAAGATCAGGTACACCTTCGGCGCGCCGGTGGTGACACCTATGCCGTCGACGCCGCCGCCGTACTTCAGGTTGGTCGTACGGGCCGCGGCGGCGGAGTTGGCGTTGGCGTGCTCGGCGCTCTCCCTGGTGGAGACGGTGCCGTGCCGGTACGGGTGGCTGTTCCCGGCGAACTCGCTGCCCGGCTGGGTCGCCTGGGCGGCCGGGGCGGTGGCGAGACCGGCGGCGGCCAGCGCCAGCGCGCTGAGCCCGGTCAGGGCCCGGACTCGCGCCCGGCGGGAGGTGGGGGACATGCCCATCGTGAGGGTTCCTCTCTCATGCCGACCGCACACCGGTAGGGCGCGGACGGCACTGTGGGGGACGAAGGGGGGAGCGCGACGACGGTGGCACGGGAGGACTGGCGGCCCGTCACGAACCGCCGGTGACGTGGGGATGGGGGCCCGTTCACCGTCGACGGCGGGAAGCAAAGCACCGCCGCCGGAACCGGGTCAACGACGGCGATAGTAAGACCAAGCCCAAGGGAACACCCGGCAAAGGTATGGAAGATCAAAAGGCCGCAGTTGACAGGGCGTTGACACGCGTAGCGCAGGCGTTTCTCAACAGTTGAGGGTGCCCTTTACACCGTATTGGTCAGCCCCCGCCCTCCCCGTGACCTGCACGGAAAGCCCACCACCGGGCCTTCCCGGTTCCGCGCCGATGCCCTACCGTGTCGGCACCGACCGACCTGCGGCGAGGGCGGTCTACTGCGCCCCGGCCGGCCCGGTCTGCCCCGTCTGCCCCGTCTGCCCGGCGTCCCCCGTCTGCTCCGACCCGGTCCCGCCGCTCGCCCCGGTCCCGCCGCTCGCCCCGCTCGCTCCGAGCTCGCCGATCTCGCTGATCCGCATGATCCGCCCGTGCGAGTCGAGCACCACGTCGTAGGCGTTGCCGTAGCACCCGAAGGGGTCGGCCGGGTCGGACTCGGCGAGGCAGTCGTCGAGGTGGGTGATCAGCTCGTCCAGGCGGACGCTCTTCGCCGCGTCCCCGTGCGGGCGGTCGACCAGCGTCGCCGTCACGCCCGCCGCCGCGAATCCGTAGTGGACGGGCTCGCCGGTGGCCTCGTAACCGGGCGGCTCGCAGGTGTAGCGGCCGGGCTGGGCGGTGAGTTCGCCCGGACCGGCGGAGACCACGACGAGCACCTGGTGGCCGGGCAGCCGGCTGGGAGCCGGGCAGGGCCGGCCGCCGCTCGGCACGGAGACCGGGCCGGTGGCGGGAGCGCCGGCCGCCCTGTCACCGGCCGCCCTGTCACCGGCCGTCCTGTCACCGGGGGCGCTGTCGGCGGCGGAACCGTCGAGGTCGGCCGGCAGCTCGTCATCGTCGTCGAACAGGTCGTCGTCGAACAGGTCGTCGGCGCCCTGGTCGCCGCCCTTGTCGGCGAGGGCGGCCGCGGAGGAGGCCTCGGCCACCGTCGGGCGGGACTCGGCGGGGGTGCAGCCGGTGAGGCAGGCCAGGGCGGTACCGGTCAGCGCGGCGGCGGCGAGGAGGATGCGGGGCACGGCCATGGCACAAGTCTCTCCCGCGCGGCGGCGGACGTCGGCATCCGGGTACCGCCCGCCGCCGGGAGAGGGGTTTCCGCCCGCCGTCGGTGGAGGGGTTCCCGCCCGCCGCCGAGGGAGCGGTTCCCGCCCCCGCCGGACGTGCGGATCCGGCGGGGGCGGGAGGTCTTGGACGGCCCCTCAGGCCGCCATCGGCCGCTGGGCCTCGTACGCCGCGCGGAGCCGCGCCTGCGCCGCCGGGCCCGCGCCCAGGTGGTCGAGCCCGAGCAGTGCCGCGCCTAGGACGGGCGGCGCGACGACCACCCGGGGCTCGGCCAGCGGGGCGGTCCCGGCCAGCCGGGCCTCGACGTTGTCGAGCAGCAGCGGGTGCCGGGAGGCGAGCACCCCGCCGCCGAGCACCACCGGGGTGGGGGTGTCCAGCAGGTCCAGCCGCCCGAGGGCGACGACGGCGAGCCGGACGATCTCGTCGGCCTGCCGGTCGATCAGCTCCAGCGCGGTGGGGTCGCCTTCGTCCGCGACCGCGAACAGCACCCGGACGATCTCGTGCAGCCGGGCGCTCGGCAGGTGCCCGAGGTGGACGGCCTCCGCGACGGCCCCGGCGCTCGGCAGGCCGAAGTGCTCGGCGATGGCCCGGGCCAGCGCCGTCGGCCCGCCGCGCCCGTCCTCGGAGCGGACGGCGTGCCACATGCTGGTGGCGGCGAGCCCGGAGCCGCCGCCCCAGTCGCCGGTGAGTTCGCCGAGCGCGGGGAAGCGGGCGGTGCGCCCGTCCGGCAGCAGGCCGACGCAGTTGATCCCGGCGCCGCAGACCACGGCGACCCCGCACGGGCCGTCGGTGCCGGCCCGCAGCAGCCCGAAGGTGTCGTTGACGACGGTGCTGCTGACGCCCCAGGGGTGCGAGGCGAGGGCGGCGCTCAGGGCCTGCTCCTCCACCGGGAGGTCGGCGTTGGCCAGGCAGGCGCTGACGTGGCTGGTGAGCACGCCGCCGGCGGCGGGGTGGCCGGCCGCCGCGGCGGCCTCCTCGACCAGCGGGGCGAGCCCGGCGACGGCGGCCGCGCCGCCGATCCGGTGGGGTGCGAAGCCGCCGCCGCGGGCGGTGCCCAGGACGGTGCCGTCGGCGCCGATCAGGGCGACGTCGGTCTTGGAGTTCCCCGCGTCGATGGCGAGGACGCCGGGCAGGAGTGGTTCGGGCTGGTGGGTCATCAGGTCCCCGCGGCTCGTACGTGGCCCGGCCGCAAGCCCCGGCCGGGGGTGGTCGGTCTCCTCGCCGCGGCGGGCCCCCCCCCGCGGGGCGGGGCGGGCCGGCCCGCGCCCCGGGCCCCCCCCGGTGCGGGGCGGGGTGGGGGGGGGGCCCCATAGGGA
>NZ_JBEPAK010000065.1:0-30508 GCF_040298565.1 Kitasatospora sp. NPDC001539
CTATGCGCCGGCCGCGAACTGATCACCTGAACGAGGCTGATGCGCACGGAAGTTCGAGCGGCAGCCATGTCCCCCGGTTTGGGAATCGCTTCTAACGGCATGAACGCGGCTTTGGACGCCGAAGCCACCTCCGCAGGCCTGGGGCGATTGAGGCCCGCAAGGCGGTCGCGGCGGTCGGCGGCCCGCCGCCCATCGTGATCATGCAGACCACGGCGCCAGCCGGGTACGACGTAGACGTCGAGGACATCGTGGCGGCCCGGGTGATCTCCTTGCCCGCCAAGCGTCCCGACCTGCCGCCGGACACTTATCCGACGCCGTCGCTGGCCGCCTGCGGCCAGCTGCCGCCTCTGGACGAAACACGGTTCACTAATCTCCGGGCCCGCCGCCCGCGGCCGCCAGGGGCCGCCGACTCCACTCAACCTGTCCCTGGCGGCCGAACTCCCTGGTGCTCTCCTCCTCGGGGACGTCGCCGCAGTCGATGCAGACCAGGGAGTCCATCAGCTCCTGGTGGACCTTCTGTTTCTCGCCCTTGACGCGGAACAGCGCGCGATGCCGAGGGAACGGAGCCTGCCACACTCCGTCCCGGCGCACCCTCCGGCGGCCGCCGGGCAAGTGAACTCGACCTCGGTCGACCAGTCCGCGACCGTTCCGATCCCGCCCGCCGCGCCGGGCCCGGTGCCGCCGCGCACGAAGACCACCACGGTCTCGCTGACGGCCATCGCGTACGGGGCACCAGAACTGCCAGCCGCAGTGGGAATCCGTGGCTTCCGACCGTCCTGCCTCCGTATCCGCCCCCGGGCCGGTGGGGGCGGGTCGTCCCCCCGCGCGCGAGGACTTCGCCGCCCGGGCATGCCGGATCGTCGTCGCCCTGGTCTCCATCGTCCGGGCCGGGCACGGGGCGAGGTCGCCGTCCGCGCGCCGATCGCGCTCGACGGCGCGGCGCCCCTGCCGGGCTCCGTCCGGGCGATCTCCGTCCGCCCGGAAGCGTCCGGTCGCGGGACGGGGAACGTTCACCTCCCGACCGAGGACCAGGCCACAAGGAGGCCGCAGTGACACGCACCCGCAGCATCGCACGGACGATCAGCACGTTCCTGGCCGCAGCCCTTCCCCTCTCCGTGCCGTGCGCGCTCACCGCCCCGGACGCGCGGGCGGACGGCGGGCCGGCACCGGCGACCCGCGGCGTCAGCCAGCAGCCGGGCCACCCCGCCATCCTGTACCCGGGCTAGGAGCGGACGGTGGCCGCGTACTGTCCCCAGGGAACGAAGCCCACCGGGGGCGGGGCATCGGTCGACAGCGACCTGCGCAGCGCCGTCTACTTCCGCAAGTCCCTCCCGGACCCGGCGGGCAACCGCTGGGTGCTGCAGGCCTACAACGCCAGCCCCGACGTGCAGACCGTCCACCCCAAGGTGATCTGCTCGACCGACAGCACCCTCAGCTACGAGGCCGCGAAGGAGACGGGGATCGAACCCGGGGAGACCGGGTACACCGCAGCGAACTGCAGTAACACCCGCTTCGTGGTCGGCGGCGGCTTCGAGGGGGGCGACCGGACCTTTGTCAGCGTCTCGGCTTTCAACAACATCAGGTCATGGACGGTGTCCATGAAGTACACCGACTACAGCCCGGACGCGCCTGCGTCGTTCCAACGGTCCGTCGCCGTCTGCTCCGACACCCAGCCCACAGTGAGTTTCGGCACCACCGTCGAGCTGGCGCCCGGGGAGGTGGGAAACGCCACCGCGGAGTGCCCCGCCGGGCTGGTGCCGATCAGCGGCGGCGGAGACGGCGGTCTCGACGTCCTGCTGACCACCTCGGCCCCGACCGCGACGGGCTGGACGGTCTGGGCCAAGAACGGGGCCTTCGACCGGCGCAAGCTCTTCACCGATGTGCTGTGTGCCGCCCCCTGACCGCGGCGACCTGCACACAGGCGAAGCGCTACCGGAACCGAAACTTCCGCTCCGGTTGCAAGGCGGTCGGCAGGGGCAGCGGAGCGGGACACGTCCCGGCGAACTCACCCGTCCGCCGTGTCCCCCCGCCGTCTCCAGCACGCGACCGGCTCAGTCGGGGCCGTGACGGCTGACTCGCTTCGGGCGGCGCCGGTCCCGGTGGGACCGCGAGACCGCCGCAGCGGGACTGGAGGCGGCCCGCTCGGCGTACTCGGCCAGGCGGGGCCCTCGTCGCCTCTGCGGCCTCCTGATCACCTCGACTGCAGTCTCCTCACCATCCCGGACGTGGTTCGTTGATGCAGGCAGCCCTCGCGGTCGGTGAAGATCTCGACGGTGACGGTTCTCCGCTCGAATAGCGGAGAACCGTCGCGCAGGTGCCCGCAGCCAGCCAGCCTTCGTTGGTTCCTCCCGCGCCCGCGTGCCGGCGAGGTAGTAGGATTCGGTGCCGGTCTCGATGATGGTGCCGTTGAAGGTGAGGCGGTCGACGATGGCCGCGCAGAGGCGGGGGTCGGTGAGCTACCGTCCTCGAGGACCGGCGCGGCATGCGCTACCTCGTCCGCCGCCACGGCACCCCGGCACCCGGACCGCGCCCCGAGCTTTGGGTGATGCCCTCCGCCCGCCAGTGGGCCGCGATCCCCGGCTGGGAACGGCACCGGGCCGGTCGAGCCCACGCGCGCGGCGACGATCCTGCGCGCCGTGCGCCTCGCACCCCGGCTCCGTGCTGAGGCGGCGAGCTGCAAGCCAGAACGGTCTTGCCATCCCGCCCCTCCCGGGTTGGACTTCGCCGCCGGTGACACCTCACGACATCCAGCCGGCCGAGGTCACACCAGCACCGACCTGGCGGACCAACATGGCCACAGCGTCAGAAGGCTTCTTCGACGGTCCCGGAGAGGCGGTAGGCGGTGGAGGTATCCACGCCGAGGGCAGCAAGCAGGTCGAGGGCGGCGGTGAGGGGCGGGGCTCCGGCCAGGCGAGCGGCGGCAAGGTGGACGGGGAGGCGGTCGGCGGCGATCAAAGCCGTCCACTGGGTGGCGGAGAGGGCGAGGTAGCGCAGCCCGGGCAGATCGGCCAGCAACGCCAGGTCCGGGGTGGAGCAACGGGACAGGTCGAGGGAGCGCAGCGCGGGGAGGGTGCGCAGCGGGGTGAGGTCGATCGGGGTCTCGGAGCCGATGGCGAGTGAGGCGAGGTGCGGGTGGCCGGTGAGCGGGGTGAGGTCGGCCTCGGGGGCGAGGTCGATGGCCAGGTCCTCGACGGGGAGTGCTGCCACGGGGGTCAGGTCTGTGGTGGTGCAGCGGTTGAGTCGGAGGCGCCGCAGGTGCGGGGTGGCGGAGAGCGGGACGAGGTCGACGGGTGACGGGGCGTCGTTGAGGTGGATGGCCTGGACGCCGGGCGCGAGCTGCTCGTCCAGGGCCGAGGCCACCAGCTGGCGTGAGTCGTCCGCGGACTGCTGCGGGGCGTGCGGATCGGGCTGGCCCAGGGCCTGGCCGAGCCAGGCGGTGACGGAGGAGGCGACGTAGCGCGGGCCGTGGTTGAAGTCCCGGCCGACCTCGATCACCTGGCCGGGGCGGCCGTCGGCGGCCGGCGCGAGGTCCACGGCAAAGAAGTTGCCGTCGAACCAGGTGGCGAACGGAAGCCAGCCCGGATGTCCCGAGCAACGGCGCACCGTGTTCGGCGGGTCGGCGTCGAAGACCACCTTGTTCCAGTCGAGGTCCCAGCCGAACCAGGTCGGGACGCCGATGTACTCGTCACGTGCGGCCAGCGCGGCGTCGAGCGACAGCCAACAGTATCCGTCCAGTGCCTCGCTGCCGCCGTCCCCGTCGGCCTCCAGGTAGAGCGCCCGCAGGTCCGCGGGCAGTGGCCGGCCGAGGTGGCGCTCGGCGGCGACGAGCTGCTCATGGGTGACGGGCACCGGCATCTCCGGTACCGCGCCGGAGCGTTCGGCGTGCTGGCGGAGTACGGCCCGCAGCCGCTCGACGGCCTCCGCCGGGTCCCCGGCTTGGCGCAGCTCGGACGGTTCTGAGCCGTCGGCCGCGCCTGGTTCGGACAGCTCGAAGTCGGGGTCGACGGTCAGCGTCCAACCGCTCTCGGGGCCGTCCCCGGGACGCAGCGCATCCCGGAACACCACCAGCTCGAAGGCTCCCGACGGGCGGCAGGTCAGCTCCAGGGCTATGCCCTCCCAGCCACGGCTGTCCCGGAACCAGGACACCAGCGAGGTGAGGCCCTGGTGCGGGAACGGCGTCCGGAAGAAGGAGTTCGGACGGCTCGGCACCACGTACCCGCCGCCGGACAGGCCGACACTCCCTCGGCTCCCGTGCCCGCGCAGCACGCATTCGGTCCAGCCCTCCGGCGCCTGCGCGACGACCTCCGCCGTGATTCGCCGCGCCGCCTGTTCCACTGTCAGGTCCACACCCGTTCCTTTCGCCCGCACTGTTCGGCCGATCATGTCAGCAGGCTGCGACAGAGCGACCGGCAGCCGGTGGCGACGAGCCGCTGCTGCCGCCTCCGATCAGCCGCGTCGGCGGGCGTGCGCTACACCTTCTTCGAGCAATGCCAGCACCGCATGGCCTGCGCACGCTGCGACTTCTACACCTCAAAGGAATCCGCGCGATCCCGACTCCTCGAAGCAAAAGGCAATTTGCAGAAGATGGCTGTGTCCATCCCACTGACCGACGACGAGCAGGCAGCCGTCGAGGACGACGAGGCGGCCCTGGACCGGCTACTCGACCGCCTCGCCGACACACCCACTCCAGCGGGCCCGGCACCAGGCGAACTGGACCTGCCGGCGATAGCCCGCCTGCTGCCGCTCGTCAACGCCCGACAGGGCCGAGCAGGCTCCGCACCGCGCTGATATCGGAGTGCGCACGGGCCCAGGAAAGTGTCACAGTCACTGCCGTGACCTTGATAAACGTGCTCGCCGACTTCGCCCGAACCGGCCGGATCGGCCCGCTTCACTGCGGAATGCCCCTGACCGAGGCTGAAGACCTTCTCGGCCCGGGGCGCCCGCATCCCGCCCACGTCATGAAGGGGCCCGATATCGACGGCTACCCCTACTCCTGGAAAGGACTGCAACTGGTGGTCACGCAGCGGGCCGTCAGCGGCATCTGGATCAACCTTCGGCCTGGTTCGACCGCCAAACTCCCGCCGCTCGTCCTTCCCGATTCCGAGTCATTCGACGCCACCGTGCTCCGCGAGGACCTGGTCACGGCCCTCAACACAGCCGGTTGCCACCACGAGGTCAACCCTGTCCTGACATTCGGCGAGCAGTCGAGCATCCTCACTCAGCCAGCCGAGGTCTGCGCTGTCCTCAGCCTGCCTGGCCGGGAACACCACGTTCCGCACCGCGATCGGCACTACCTCGACGTGATGCACAAGCACACGGCTTGACATCGCTGATTCCACAGCATGATCCGGTTGACATACCCATCGGTGACGCCGGAGTCCCAGGGCAGGGTGGGGCCTGCGGCGTCGGCGGCGCGGTCGCGGTCGATGCCTGCGGTGAGGGTGTGGAGGCTGGGCAGGTCCCCCGGGCGGACGGTGTCGAGCCGTTCCGGGAGCCGCTCGCCTTGGCGCTCCGCGAGCATGACGGCGCAGGAGCGGAGTGGATCAGGGCAGGTTCCCCCGTCAGGGTGGCCCGGCCGTGCAGCGGTTTCGCACGCTGGCGGGGCCGGGTGGCGCTCCGCCCGCCACCCGGCCCCTGGTTACCGCTCAGCCCGGGGCGTCACTCGTTGTGGAGGACCTCGGCGATCGGCAGCCGGGCCGCCGTGCGGGCGGGGAGCAGTGCGCCGAGGACGGCGATGAGGACGCCGGCCAGCGCGACGGCGATCAGGAGCGGGGTGTGCCACACGTTGATCATCGAGTCCGTGAACGCCAGGATGGTGATGTTCTCGACGATCAGCCGGTGCGCGGCCATCCCGAGCGGGACGCCGATGATCCCGCTGACCAAACCCAGCCCGGCGACCGAGGTCACCGTCATCGCGACCACCTGGCGCGGCGTCATGCCGATGGATTTGAGCATGCCGAGGTCCCGGCGGCGCTCGCGGGTGTTCAGCAGCACGGTGTTGAAGACGCCGAGGGCGGCGACCACGCACAGCAGCAGGGTGAAGATCGTCGAGAAGGTGATCACCGAGGTGATCGGGCCGTTCATGTCGTGCGTGACCGCGTTCGGGTAGAGGCCGGGGTCGGTGTCCTTGATGGCCTTGACGTAGGCGTCGGTGTCCGCGCCGGGGGCGAGCCGCACGACGTATTCGACCACGTGCAGTTGCACTCCGGTGGCGGCCAGCGTCGCCGCGTTGGACGCCACCGCTCGGGCGTTGCCCTCGAGGGGCTCGCCGACGATGGTCGCGGGCAGGAGCCGGCCGCTGACGTCCAGGGTGATCCGGTCGCCGAGCTGGAGTCCGTGCTGGTCGAGGAACGCCGGTCCGGCGACCACCTCGCCGGGGCCGGTCGCCGGGCGCCCCTTGACCACGTGCAGGGGCCGCTCGAGGGCGTCGCCGCCGTAGAAGTCGGCGAACACCGGCTGGGTGTAGCCGACCAGGCCGACCCGTTCGAACGCCCGCGAGGTCACCTGGTCGGATCCGGGCGTGGCGCGCAGTACGGCCTCGATCTGGGTGTCGGTCAGCTTCGACACGGTCTGGTGGGCGTCGGCGGCGCCGACCTGCACGTGGACGAAGGTGCGGCCGTCGTCCCCGTCCGGTGGCTGCATGGAGGCGAGCAGCGTGCCGGTCAGGCCGGTGGCGAAGGTCACCGTGACCACGCCCAGCACGATGGACGCCATGGTGAGCGCCGTCCTGGCGGGGCGGGTGAAGGGCTGGCCGAGGCCGAGGCTGACCGAGCGCGGCAGCCGCGTGCCGCTGAGCCAGCGTTGGACCTGCAGGCCGCGCCCGGTGCGCGGCGCGCTGCCGGCGGTGATCGCCTCGGCCGCGGAGATCCGGTGGGCGCGCGAGGCCGGCAGGAGCGCGGCGAGGGCGACCAGCAGGGGCACGGCGACCAGGCAGGCGACCGGCAGCCAGGCCGGGGGCGCGAGCGCGGCGGTGCCGGTGTCGATCCCGTTGAAGGCCACGTCGATGATCGGGCCGGCCAGCGCCCAGCCGGCGGCCGTGCCGAGGACGGCGCCGGCGATCGCGGGTACCGAGACCATGGCGATGTAGACCGCGACCACCTGGCGGGGGGTGAAGCCGAGCGCCTTGAGCACGCCGATGTGGCGGTAGCCGGACACCACCGCACCGCTGACCACGTTTCCGACGATCAGTACCGCGACCACCAGGCCGAGCGCGCCGAAGACCGACATGAACGGCAGGTAGGCGTCGGCCGAGGCGGAGAACGCCTGCTTGAGGCTGAGGTAGGACTGGGCGCTGGTCAGCGCGTCCCCGGGGAGGCCTTCGGTGGCCTTCGCCAGGCCTGCCTTCAGCGCCTCGTCCGTCGAGGCGTCGGTGAAGCGGTAGAGCATCTGCTCGGCGCTGGGGTGCAGGGCGGCCATCTGCTCGGGGGTGACCCAGCCGCCTGCCGAGTTGCTCATGCTGTTGGCGATGCCGACCACGGTCAGTGGCGGGGCGCCGGTGGGCGCGATGGTCCGGCCCAGCAGGTTGTCGAAGGTGCCGCGGCCCATGGAGACGACGACCTCGCCCGGCCCGGTGGCCCAGTGTCCTGCCGTCAGCTTCACGCGGTCCACCGGGCCTGCCGGGTCGGCCCGGCCCACCAGGGTGATCGACCCGGGCGGGTGGCCCAACCAGTCGGTCGGGATGTTCAGGGTGACCTGGGCGAACGGCCCGGCGGCCGCCTCGACGCCCGGCCGGTGGGCGCCGGCGGCCAGGTGCTCCGCCGGAGCCTTGGCGGCGTCGAAGGTCGCGACCGCGTGGGCGCCGCGCTGAGCGCCGAAGGCCGCGTCGAACGGAGCCCGGGCGGAGCTCATCACGGCGAGCGCGAGCAGGATGGTGGTGGTCGAGCAGAAGACGACCAGTCCGATCACGATCGTCTGGACCTTTCGCCGTCTGACGGCCGCGCGCGAGGCCCGCCACACCGCCCCGGTCATGCCGTGTGCTCCAGGGACCGCTCGCGGGCGACCCGGCCGTCCGCGACCTCGACCAACCGACTGGCGCAGCGGGTGGCCAGGTGCGGGTCGTGGGTGACGATCAGCAGGGTCTGCCCGATCTGGTTGAGGTCGATCAGCAGGTCCATCACCTGCTCGCCGGAGCGGCTGTCGAGGGCGCCGGTGGGCTCGTCCGCGAGCAGCAGCGCCGGGCGGTTCATCAGCGCCCGGGCGACGGCCACGCGCTGGCGTTCGCCGCCGCTCAGCGCGGCCGGGTAGGTGTTCCTGCGGTGGGCGACACCGAGTTCGTCGAGCAGTTCGAGTGCCCGGCGGCGCGCCTGGCGGGCCGAGGTGCCGGTCAGCTGGGCGGCCAGCGCCACGTTGTCCAGGGCCGGTAGGTCGTCGATGAGGTTGAAGAACTGGAAGATCATGCCGATGTGGCGGCGGCGGAACAGCGCCAGCCCGGTCTCGTTCAGCTTTCCGAGGTCCTGGCCGTGTACGCGGACCGTGCCGGAGGTCGGCCGGTCCAGGCCGGCGACCATGTTCAGCAGGGTGGACTTGCCGCAGCCCGAGGGGCCCATCACGGCGACCGCCTCGCCCGCCCGGATCCGCAGATCGATTCCGTCCAGGGCCTTGGCGTCCCCGAACTCCTTGTGGACCGCGGACAGCTCGACGACGACCTGCGCGCCGTCCTGGCGGGTGCTTCCGCCGTGATCATTGCTCATGGCACCGACGGTAGGAGCAGCGGCCCCGGCGGGGCGTCCCACCCCGGGTGTAACTGTCCGGGGCCGTCGTACCGGGGATGTACGCAGGTGGCACTCCCGGATGATGTGGATCAAGGCGTGAGCTGGAAAGCTGGCGGAGTGTGGGAAACGGAGACGGGGTGGATCGCCGCCCTGGTGGCGGCGGGAGCGGCCGGCTGGTTGGGGGTCGCGCTCGGCAGGGCGCGGCGGGCCTATCGGGCGGCCATCGGCGCGCGCGGCTGGCTGCTCGAGCGGGAACGGGAGAGCGCGGCGCGCACAGCCGTCGACGCCGAGCGGGCCAGGATCGCGGCCGAGCTGCACGACATCGTCAGCCACAACGTGAGCCTGATGGTGGTGCAGGCGGGGGCGGCCCGCGAGGTGCTGACCACCATGCCGGAGGAGGCGGCCGCCGCGATGGCCGCCGTCGAGTCCGCCGGCCGGGACGCGATGACCGAACTGCGGCACCTGCTCGGCCTGCTGGCTCCGGCGGCGGACGGGCGTGAGGAGCCGGCGGAGGCCGACTTCGCGCCGCAGCCGAGCCTGAGCAGGCTCAGCCCGCTGATCGACCGGTTCGCCTTCGCCGGCCTTCCGGTGGAGGTGCGGATCTCCGGCGAGCCGCAGCCGCTGCCCGCCGGCATCGACGTGACGGCGTACCGGATCATCCAGGAGGCGCTGACCAACGCGCTCAAGCACGGGGACGGGGTGAAGGCGGAGGTGACGGTGCGGTACGCGGACCACTACCTGCGGGTGGAGGTGCTGAACAGCGGACCGAGCGTGCTCGTCGGCGACGCGGCGGCCGAACGGCAGCCGGCCGACGGGGCCGGGCGCGGGCTGGTCGGCCTGCGCGAGCGGGTCGCGGTGTACGGCGGCGACCTTGACGCCCGGCGCCGGCTCGGCGGCGGCTACCGGGTCCGCGCGCGCATCCCGCTGGACCGGCCGTGACGGGGGCGGTTCCGAAGGGCGATGTGCCGCGCCGTCCCAGGGTGGTGATCGCGGACGACCAGGAGCTGGTGCGCACCGGCTTCCGGATGATCCTCACCGCACGCGGTATCGACGTCGTCGCCGAGGCCGCCGACGGCGCCGAGGCGGTCGCGGCGGCAGTCACGCACCAGCCCGACGTCGCACTGCTGGACATCCGGATGCCCACCATGGACGGCCTGGAGGCCGCCCGCCGCATCCTCGCCCAGGTCCCGCACTGCCGGGTGATCATGCTGACCACCTTCGACCTGGACCACTACGTGTACGCGGCCCTCGCCGCCGGCGCCAGCGGCTTCCTGCTCAAGGACGTCACGTCGGCCCACCTCGCCGCCGCCGTACGGCTGGTGGACACCGGCGACGCGCTGCTCGCGCCGTCGATCACGCGCCGCCTGGTCGAGCGTTTCGCGACCGGCGCCCCGGGGCCCTCCTCCACCGGCAGCCCGGCGCCGCACCGCGACCTCGCCCCACTGACGCCGCGCGAGGCGGAGGTGCTCGCCCTGCTGGGGCGCGGGCTGTCCAACGCGGAGCTGGCGGAGGAGCTGACGCTCAGCGAGTCGACGGTGAAGACCCACGTGGCCAGGATCTTCGCCAAGTTGAACCTCCGGGACCGGGCCCAGGCCGTCGTCCTCGCGTACGAGACCGGGCTGGTCACACCGGGCGGCCCGGGACGGGGGCGCGGGGAGCCGCGGAGCCGGAGTGCCCAACTCTCCTGATCCGCAGCCCTCGACGTCGCGTCGCCGCGCTCGCGTGGCGCTGCGGCGGGGGGGCGACGCGCCCGGCACGGGCGGGCGGGCGGCGACGGGCGGGCGGGCGGCGACGGGCGGGCGGGCGGCGGACGGTCTGGCGGCGCTCCGCCACCGCAAGCACTGATGACCATTCGCGGCACCGGCCGCCGCTTCGGCCCGCAGCGCGGCCGCCTCGGCCGGGCCATCTCCCGCAGCTCCAGCTTCGAGCCCTCATTCCCGCCGCTCGCCGCCCTGGCAGGTCCAGCACGGACGCAGTGTGGCGTTGGCCGGGCAGGCGGGCCTCCAGCGACGCCTGGGCCTCAGCCCGGTAGGTTGGCCGGCATGACTGAGCTCGGATCTGTCGCGTGGCCGTCCGCTCCGCTCCGGACACCTCGGCTCGTACTGCGCGAATCCGAGGCCCGGGACCGGACGGCCTACGTCGAGCTGCTGACCTCCTCTCAGGTGCGCGCCTACCTCGGTGGTCCGCGACCCCGCGAGGACGTCGAACGCACGCTTCCCGACGTACCGGGGCGGCGTCCCGGTACCTTCGTCGTCGACCACGGCGGGCAGATGATCGGCCTGGTGACGTTCGACCGGCGCGATCCGGCACGGCCCGGCCGTGTCCGCCTGAGGGACGGCGACGCCGAGCTCAGCTACGCGTTCCTGCCGACAGCGTGGGGGCAGGGATACGCAGCCGAGGCATGCACAGCGGCGCTGCGCTGGTTCGCCGGGGCGCTGCCCGCAGAGCCGGTGGTGCTGTGCACCCAAGCCGCCAACGACCGCTCGGTGCGCCTGGCCGTGAAGCTGGGGTTCACCGAGGTGGAACGGTTCGAGGAGTTCGACGCCGAGCAGTGGTTCGGCGTCTGGTCCCCGACCGAGCCGGCCCGCTGAGCCAGCCGAACCGCTGACCGACCCGGGCGCCGCCGTACCGGGAGGCGGGGCGGCGGTCGGGACGACCGCAGGACGACCGCGCAGCGGCAGGACGACGGGTGGCCGGCAGCGGGCGGAGGTCACCGGTCCCTGCGCCCGCACCTGCCCGGCCCCGGCGGCACCGGTCAGCCTCTCGCGGCCGCCAGGCGCGCCGCCGACGGACGGCTGGCACCGGCGCTCCGGAGGGCAACGGACCGGGCCCGAACCCCCGAGCGGGTCCGGACGCCGCAACGACAAAGGACAAGCGGCCCGGCGAGGGAGCCCGCCGGGCCGCTGTCCGGTCTTTGTCACACCAGTGCGGCGCCGCCGTCCACCGCGACCGTGGTGCCGGTGACGTAGGCGTTGGACAGGACGAAGAGATAAGCCGCTGCGGCTTCCTCGGCGGTGCCGACCCGCCGGGTGAGCAGCTCGGACCCGGCGCCCTGGAGGAACGCCTCAGGGTCCGGGACACTGCCGTCCCACGGCTCGGTACGGATCACTCCGGGCTGGACAACGTTGACGCGCAGCGGGGCGAGTTCGACGGCGAGTGCTCGGGACAGGGCCTCGATGCCGCCGGTGATGCCTGCCGTCAGCGCGGTCCCGGACAGCGGGCGGATCGCGAGGACGCCGGAGCTGAAGGTGATCGAGCCGCCGTCGCGCAGTCGCGGTGCGGCGTACTTGGCGGAGAGGAACGCGCCCCAGAACCGGCGCTCGAAGACTGCCCTGGCCTCCTGCGGGGTGGTGTCGGCCAACGGCTTCATCAGCAGGGATTCGCCCGCTGTGTAGACGAGGTGGTCGAAGTCCCCGACCTGCGCGAAGAACGCGGCGATGGCGTTGCCGTCGGCGACGTCCAGGCGGCGGCCTTCGGCCGGCTCGCCCAGCCGCTTCGTCGCGGCGTCCACGCGGTCCTGATTGCTGGAGGCGACCACGACGTGCGCGCCGGCCGCCGAGGCCTGCTGGGCGACCGCGAAGCCGATGCCGGAGGTCCCTCCGATGATCACGATCTTCTTGCCGGTCAGAGACATGGCTGTTCCGTTTCTTCGTGGATGCAGTGCGGGGTTCGGCGACTGCCGTGGCAAGAAACGTACGCCTCCGCATCGAGACGGTGAATGACTGAAGATCTCGATTTCCTGTCATATCGTCTTGCCGAGCAGGCACTAGGGTGGCTTCATGGACATCCTGAGCAACACCCTCGAAGTCCTGCGCACGGGACGTCCGATGGTGACTCGCACCGACGCGCACGCCCCGTGGGCCCTGACGTTCCAACCCATCTCAGGAGCCGGATTCCACGTGGTCGTGGAAGGCCACTGCCACCTGCTGCCACCGCACGGCCAACCGCTCGCGCTCGGACCCGGCGACATCGTGTTCCTGCAGCGCGGCAGCGGACACACCCTGTGCGACGTGCCGGGCCGCGATCCGGTGGACTTCGTACCGGACCGCGTGGACCGTTCCTCGCCGATCGGCCAGGTCACCGTGGACGGACCGGGGCCGCACACGGTACTGGTGTGCGGCGCGTACGCGATCGACGTCGAGCGCCCGCACCCGCTGTTCAGCGATCTGCCGGAGGTCATCCACCTCCCCGCGGTTCCCGGCCGCCACCCGGTGCTGCGCTCGGCGGTCGATCAGCTGTGCGCCGAGTTCCACGCGCCGCAGCCCGGCTCGGACGCGGTCGTCACGGCGCTCATCGATCTGCTGCTGCTGTACATCCTCCGGTCGTGGTACGCCGAACTACCGAAGGAGCGGACCCGGGGTTGGGCGGCCGCGCTGACCGACCCGGCAGTCGCCCCGGCTCTGAAGGCGATCCACGACGATCCCGGCCACCCCTGGACGGTGGAGTCCCTGGGCACCCGCGCCGGGCTGTCCCGCGCGGCGTTCGCCCGCCGCTTCGCCTCGGTGGTCGGCGAGCCGCCGTTGACCTACCTGACCAACTGGCGGATGGCCACCGCGGCGCGGCTGCTGCACCGATCACCGGTCCCGCTGAGCACGATCGCGCAGCACACGGGGTACACATCGGAGTTCGCCTTCGCCAAGGCTTTCAAACGACACTTCGGATCGCCGCCGGGGGCCTACCGCAAGCAGGTCAGGACGGCAGACGGCGAACCAGGCGGATACCAGTGACGGCGCGGACCAGGACATCACCGCAGCGGCTCGGGAAACGGCGGTCGCTGCGGACCCGGCCCCGTGGCGGCCTCGATGTGGTGGACCGCCAGGCGGATCCGCGGCCGGAGGCCCGCTCTGGCGCCACCGTTCACCTGGGGCTACGTCGCGTACCCGCCCAGATCGGTCGACGGGGCACCCGGTAGCGCAGGTGGAGCACCCGGTTGCCCTGGATCACCGTGTCAGGATCCTCCAACAGGTGCTGCGCGTGGACCGACCCGAAGTAGCGCTTGCCGGAACCGAACACGACGGGTACGACGTCCATGCGCACCTCGTCGATCAGGCCCGCGGCAAGCACCTGGCCACCGACGTCGCCGGCGGCGACCTCGACCGTGCGGTCGCCCGCGAGTTCCTGCGCCTTGGCCACGGCGGCCTCGACGCCGTCGACGAAGTGGAACGGCGCCTCGGGGTCCCAGCCTTCGGGCGCCGGCCGGTGCGTCACGACGACCACGTGGGCGATCCCGCTCGGAGGCTTCCCGTCCCAGCCGTCCGTCATGTCGAAGACGTGGCGGCCGACGATCGTCACCCCGATCTGGTCCCAGTACGGCCGGATGTAGTCGTAGGACGGCTGCGACACCTTCAGCGCGCCGCTCCCGTCCAACGGGACGTCACCGCTGGCCAACCAGTCGAACAGCGGTCCGGGTTGGTCGTCCTCGTCCGCGATGAAGCCGTCAGCCGACACCGAGGCGTACATGACTACCTTGCCCACGGGGCGCTCCTCTGTTGTGGCGTGCCCCAAAATTAGCGTGCTGTGAGCTGTCGTACGGGAAGCCGCTCCCGGGAACTGGCCTGCGACGGTCCGACTTCGCTGTCACGAAAGACTCCCGATCCGACGTCGACGGCAACCCGTCCCGGTGCCCGTCACAGGCCAGGTACCCCAGGAGAAGGCCGGCCCCGCAGCCTCCCCTGGACGGCGGTCCCGGACCGCGGCCACAACCCCGGCCTTCCCCGCTCCCCTTCAGACGGCTCCACTCCCGGGTCGGCGTTCCACCGTTCCCCTCTCCTCGGCCGCGCGGAACGGCTAGGGTGCGAACGGAATTCCGGGGAGGGAGAGGAACAGATGAAGCGTCCCGGCTACGCGCTCGCGGTGGTGCTCGACGTCGTACTGCTGATCGGCCTCATGCAGGGCTGGCTGCCCACCAGTTCCGAGGGCTTCCGGAAGTTCCTGATCGTGTTCACCACCGTGATCCTGACGTTGGTCGTCTACGCCGCGATCCGACCGACCAGGCGCGACTGACGCCCTGCTCGCGGTTCGCGGGTGGCAGCGCACCACCGTCGAAGGCCGCATCGGCGAATGGAGAAGTGACGCAGAAGGCCCGGCGTCCGGCAACGACGAGCCGCCACCATCCGCCTCGCCGTCGTCTCCGGCTGGTGAGAACGGTGATCCGAAGGGAGCGGCCCAGCCTCCGCAGGGTTCGGCCGGGCCGGCCGCGGGGCTCCGGTGCGACGTCCGGAACGTGCCTCTGACGCAGGGGTTCCCAGCTCGCGCCGCCGTTCCCCGGCCGGCGCCTCCGGGCGAAATCCGGGCGACAGCCACCGGGGGCACTCTGTTACGGTCGGCGGGCCGGCCGCGGGACTCCGGTGCGACGTCCGGAACGTGCCTCTAACGCAATGATTCGCAGCTCGCGCCCCCATTCCCCGGCCGGCACCCCTGTTCGCCGACCGGAGGAAGCCGCATGGAGGGCTACGCCGACCTCATCGCCGCCGAGGACGTCCTGCTCTTCGTCAACGCCGCGATCACCGCCACCGGCCAGCGCGAGTTCCACTCCTCCGCGGGCGAGCAGCAGTTCTCGCTGGACTTCCTGCACGAGTACGTGCTCGGCAACTACCGCGAGCCGTACGCCGCCGCGCTCGCCCTCGACATCAACGACCACAACGCCGCGCTGATCGTCCGCCGGCTGCTGGAGACCGCCGCCGACGCCACCCCGGAGCAGCGCCGCACCGAGGGCCGGCTGATCGCCCGCCGCCTGCAACTCCTGCCTCCGCAGCGGGTCTACCGGCTCTTCGACGCCCTGCGCCGGGCCCGTGTGAACAACCGCCGCACCCGCGCCGTCCTGCGCGACTGGCTGGCCGCCCGCCCCGATGCCGCGCTCGACGCCGTGAAGTACCGCGGCGCCCTCAAGCGCGCCCTGCGCCACGCCCATCTCCCGCCCGCCGCACCGGAACTGGGCGAGTTCCTGTTCGGCGCCGGCCCGCGCGGCCGCTACACGACCCCGCTGCTCGACAGCTGGCAGCGCGCTCACTACACCAAGGCCGCGCTCTACGAGCTGCCCTACACCGTTGCCGAGGGCTTCGCCCGCAGCCACCGCATCCCGCGCGCCGACTTCCTGGCGAAGATCGCGCCCAACCTCACCCGCCTCGAGCGCCTGCGCCTCCAGGAGAACGCGCAGCGGCTCGGCGCCGACGCCGTCCGCAGCGACCGCACCGACCTCGGCCGGATGCCGCTCACCCGGCTCGCCCTCTACGTGCTCGCCCTGCCGCCCGCACAGCGCGCCGAACGCCGCGCCGAGCTCACCGCCGCCCTGCGCGCCGCCGCACGCCGCACCGCCGGCTCCGAGGCCGGCACCTGGGGCGCCGTCGCCGCCGTCCTCGACGACAGCTACTCGGCGGCCGGTTCCGGCACCAAGCGCCGCCGCCCGCTCGCGGTCGCCCTGGCCTGCCACTACCTGCTCGAAGCGCTCGCCGAGCGCTACACCCCGCTGTGGACCTCCGGCCGCACCGACGCCCTGCTGGCCCGGCCGCACGGCGCCACCCCGCTCGGCCACCGGATCATCGATGCCCTGGACACCGCCCCGGCGCGGCTGATCATCGTCTCCGACGGCTGGGACAACGCCCCGCCCGGGCTCGCCGCCGAGGTCCTGCGGGTCTGGCGCACCCGCCTCGATCCGGACCGCCGCACCTCGGTCGTCCACCTCAACCCGGTCTACGACGCCGACGGCTTCGACGTCCGCCGGCTCGCCCCGACCGTGCCCACGGCCGGCCTGCGCGACGCCGAGGACCTGCCCGCCCTGGTCGAGTTCGCCCGCTTCGCCGACGGCCGGACCGACCTCGACGAGCTCACCGCCCACCTCGCCGCCCGCACCGCCCGCTTCCTCGCCCCCGCACCGCCCGAGGACACCCGGTGAACGACCCCCGCGCCCGCCTCGACCTCACCGGCCTCACCACCGGCCCCGCCCAGGTCTGGGGCGGCATCCGCCTCGTCCCGCTGCTGCGCGCCGAACCCGTCACCGACCTGCGCCTGCACCAGCAGCTGTACGAGGGCGAGTACGGCTCCGTCCGGATCCACCGCGACATCCACTACACCTCGTACGTCCCGCACGGCTTCGTCGCCCACTGGACCGGTGACGGCAGCCCGGCCGCCGCCTACGGCACCCAGCTCGGCGACCCGCCACCCGAGCGGATGCGGCTGCCCCGCCTGCGGCTCGCCAAGCGCCTCGGCACCGACCGGCTGCGCTTCCTCCCGCTCCACCTCGCCCTGGAGGGCTACCTGGCCCTCCACTTCGGCGGCCCCACCATCGCCTGGGAGCACTGGTCCGCGCAGGCGCTGCGCCGGGGCCTGTCCCCGCGCGAGGAGGAGGCGTACGCAGGCACCCGGGTCCGCGGACTCGCCGACGCGCTCCGGGTGTTCGAGATCCATCCCGGCCAGTGCGGCGTCCTGCTGTACACCGCGGACGTGCTCGCCGCCGCCTTCGTCGTGCCCCACCCCGACGACTACCGCGCCCTGCACCCGAGCCTGCTGCTCGACCTGTACGGCGAACTCGTCCACCACTACGCGTTGCTGTCCGCCCCCGTCCCCGACTTCCGCGCGGACCTGGGCGGTTCCGGGATCCGCACCCTCGCCGACCTGCGCGCCGCCGCCGGCCGCGCCGACCGCGAGTGGGCCGCGTTCCACGACACCGCCATGGCCCGCGACCTCCTCACCGCGGAGTACCGGCTGCGGACCGTCCACCGGATGGGCCGGTTCACCCTCGGCCGCTTCCTGCCCGACTTCCGCCCCAAGCAGGAGAACCACCTCGGCGAGACCATCACCGACGCCGACGGCCGGGTGCTCTACCTGAAGACCTTCCGCCTCTCCGAGGCCCAGGTCCGCCGCGGCCACCTGCTGGACCGCCTCGCCGCCCACGACTGGCACCTGCCCGCGGCCGCCACCGCCCTCGGCCTGACCGAGGCCGCCCTGGGCCTGCGCCTGGCGAACGCCGGCTTCGGCCACCTCCTCCGCCAGGACGTCCTCGACCACTACCGCAGCCGGGCCCGCCGCGGCGGGGGTGCCGGTCACGGGCTCTCCCGCTGATCGTCCCCGGGACGCCCGGGTGGGCGTCCCCGAGCCCCAGGGTAGGGGGCGGACGGGCACCGGGGGGCGAGGACGACGGCGGGGCCGACGGATCCCGCCGGTGGGCGCCCCCCCGGGTGGTCCTTGGGGTCACAACGTGGGGCTCAACGTGGGGTCACAGCGTGGGTCACAGCGTGGGGTCACAACGTGGGGTCACAACTTCCGTGCGGAAGTGACGTGGTGGAGGTGGATCAGGACGTCGTAGGCCCGACCGAGCGCGAGCTGCGGTTTCGGGTCGCTGACGTAGACAGAGCCCGCCTCGTAGGTGGGGCGCGAGGTGTCCAGCCAGTCGCGGGCCACCTGAGGGGCGGTGCGCAGATCGACGTAGTAGTCCCGGTAGCGGACCCGGTCGAGGGTGTACTCGTTCATGTCCGGTGTGGCCGTCGGCACCGTGACGGGCTTCCAATCGTCCGTCAGGACCGCGTCGTTGGTGAGGAAGGAGCCGCTGTCGAAGGTGAAGCCGATCGCCGCGTAGTCGCGACCGTAGGCGTCGCGCAGCCGCGCGCCCTGCGGGTTCGGGTACAGGAAGGTGTCGGTGGCCAGGTAGCCGACGTGTCCGTTGTGCGCGGACAGCAGCACCTTGCCGCCCTTGTGGCGCTGCCACCACGCGGTGTTGTCCGCCATCGCCCGGTCGCGCAGTTGCTCCGCGGCGGAGACCGAGGCCCGGTCGGACATGTCCAGGGTCGCGAAGGCGAAGGTGTCCGCGATGTTCCGGGCGTGCTGCACCGCCCAGGCGTGGGCGTCGTCGGAGGAGCCGGCGCCGCTCGCGGTGACCAGGTCGAGCGCCTGCTGCGCCTTGGTGGCGTTGTCCCGCCGCTCGGCAAGCGGCTTCTTCAGGTAGGCGATGACGTCGTCGAGCGGCCGCAGGCCGGCGTAGAGGCCGTCGAGCTGAGGGAGGACGTCGGGACGGGCCTGGCGCACGTACGAGGTGACCTGTTCGAAGATCGGGTCGCCGAGCCTCGGCAGGCCGAGGTCGTCGCCCACGAAGTGGACAGGGTTCTTCGGGTGGCTCCGGTTGTACTCCCGCATCCAGGCGATCAGGTCGGCGAACTCCTCGCGGTCCCAGGGGCTTCCACCCAGGGCGTCCTTGACGACCTGCCGCGCGTCGCCGGGGCCGCCCTGGACGTACGCGTCGATCTGCAGGCCGCTGCTCCAGCTCGTCTCCAGGGCGAAGGCGGTGAAGCCCTTCTCCTCGACGAGGTAGCGGAACAGCCGCTGCTTCATCGCGAAGAACTCGTGCGAACCGTGGGTGGCCTCGCCCAGGCCGACCACCTTGGCGTCACCGATCATCGCGCCCAGGGCGCGCAGGTCGGTGGTGCGGCCGCCCGGTTCGGTCGTCCGCAACGGCTGGGCCATGCCATCCAGTGCGCGCACCACGGCGGAACGCTGCGACGCGCCCTGGTCCGCGGCCGCGGTGGTCGCCCTGGGCGTCGCCGGCGCGGCGACCGCCGCCACCGGGACCAGTGCGGCCGTGGCGGCCACCACCGCCGTCAGCAGTCCGCGCCGCCCGATCCCCTTGGTGCCTGCCATCGTTGTGATCACTCCTCGACTCGACGGAACCCCGCTGCCTGCGGCGTTTCGGTGAGTCGATCTTCATCGGGGCGACGCCCGCGGCGCGCTGGGGCGGACCGCCGTCTTCACCGGGGGGTAACCCCCGACCGGATTCGGCGGTCGTCCCCCCGGCCACCGTCGGCCCGCCGACCGTTACCCCGCGCGGGCAACGGGCACCACGGTGTCGGCGGCCACGACCGTCGTCGAGGACCCGGAGCAGCGGGGAGACGACCGTCTCGGCCGGGGCCGGGGCCGGGCCCGGGGCCGGGCGCGGACCGGGCGGTGCGAGGCGACCGCTCCAGTGCGGCCCGGCCGCCCTCGGGAGAGGTGAAGGCCCGGTTCAGGGGTGCGAGAGACTGCCGCTGCGGCCGTGAAACGATCAGCGCATGCTGGGTAGACCGCTGACCGAGGACGAGCTGGGCGACTGCTGCTCGCAGCTGCCATGTGATTTCTGTGCCGAGCTCACGGACCACGAGGCCACGATCGACGTCGAGATCGTCCGAAGCGGCGCGCGGACCCTCTACCTCAGCTACTGCTCCGAGGAGCACCTCAGGGAGCACCTGTCCCAGCCGCTGCCGGCGCCGGAACCACTTCCGGAGCGGCGGCCCGAGTCGGTCGAGCAAGCGCAGGGCGGACTCGGCTGCGTGTATGCGATAGCGGCGCTCGCCGGTGCGTGTCTGCTGTTGGCCGTGCTGTCGGCGATCGGCGTACCGCTCTGGGGATAGGGGCGGGCCGACCGGTCACCGGAGCCGCAGGCCGGCCGGACGAAGGCCTGGCACCCCACCGCCCGGGGCGCAGCGATTGGGTATCCGTACTGATGGCCGGTCCGGGTATCAGGTCAGTTCCAGCTGGGAGCCGGCCTTCCCACTGCTCGAGGGGCAGTACCCGCCGGCCTCGGGAAGGGGAGGGCAGCGGCGCAGGCAGTACGGCACCGGCGGGCGTACCCGGGACCGGTTCCGGCGTTGCTGGCTGCGAGCTTTCCGATCAGTGGACTTCGAGGTTGGCGGTCATCCGTTCGAGCACGCTGACCGCCGTGCGGTACTCCTCGATGGTGACCCCGGCGGTGGACAACTCGCGGAAGGCGCCGACGCGCTCCTCGACTGCGGCGAGGCGCCGTCGGCCGTCCGGGGTGAGGGCGAGCCGGTCGGGCGCCGGGCGGGTCGCCCATCCGTCCGCGAGGGCGGTGTCGATGGCGGCGGTCAGCGTGGGGGCGTCGGCGTTGGCGGCGAGGGCCGAGAGGACGTCGGTGTCGCCGGCGCCGGGGACGTCGCGGACGACGTTGAGGACCTGCCAGGCGGTGCGGGTGAGGCCGAACTCGGTGAGCAGGTTGTTCATGTACTGGGTGAGGGCTCGGTCGGTGCGGTTGAGCCAGTAGCCGATGGGCTTCATGGTGATGGTCCTTCAGTGCGTGCGGAAGGCGGTGGAGTTCTCGGACGCCCACTGCCGGAAGCTACGGGCGCGTTGTCCGAGCAGGGTCTCGGTGGTGTCGGCGATGGCGGCGGGACCGGCGGTCGCTGCGGCCCACAGGGTGAGCAGGGAGCCGGCCATCGGAGCCGGCATGAACCGTCCCATCTGCCGCTCGGCCTCCACACGGCTGATCGTCTCGACGGGGATGTGGCGGCCGAGGACGTCGGACAGGATGGCGAGTTGCTCGCGGAAGGTGAGCGACTGCGCTCCGGTCAGCGTGACGGCGCGGCCCCTGAGGGAGGTCCCGGTCAGCGCCTTGGCTGCGATGTCGGCGATGTCGTCCGGGTGGATGGGCGCGATGTGGGCGTCCGGGTAGGCGAGTTCGACCGGTAGGTTCCTGCCGATCCGGTGGGCCCAGCCCAGTGCGTTGCTCGCGAAGGCGTCCGGGCGCAGGAGGGTGACGCAGGGCAGGCCGGCGGCGGTGAGGGTGCGCTCGACCCGGAGGCTGTGCGAGGCCAGCGGGTCGGTCTCGGCGTCGGCACTCAGGACCGACGCGGAGGAGAGCAGGACGATGTGCTCGACGCCGGCGGTGCGAGCGGTCTCGACGAAGGCGTTGATGCCCTCGGGCTCGGGGTAGAGGAAGACCTGGCGCACGCCGTTGAGCGCGGCCGGGAAGGTGTCGGGCCGGTTGAGCACCAGCTCGGCGACCTCGACGCCCACGGGGGCGGTCAGCTCGACCGGGTGGGCGCTGGCGGCACGGACCGGCAGGCCGGCGGCGTGCAGGCGGTCGGTGACAGCCCGGCCGATCTTGCCGCGGGCACCGGTGATGAGGGTGGTCATGACGTTCCCCTGTGGGTGATGGGTGAGTGAGGCTTGCGCATCTCCATAAGCGATTGCACCATCAAGCGCATATGCATGCTTGCATGCATGTATTTTCATGTCAACACATGTCCCCTTGGAGTCATGGACCTACACTGGGGCGACATGACGACGAACGAGCCGCAGACGGCCGAGGACCTGCTGAACGCTGTGGGCCCGGCGTTCTCGAAGCTGCGCCGCACCTCGTTGCTGGAGGTCGCGAACCCCATCTCGGCCAAGGACCTGAGCCGGACCCTGGTCCTGAACATCGTTCAGGAGCACACGCGCGACTCCGAGGCCGAGATCACCGTGGGTGCGGTGGCCGAACTGCTGGGGGTGGACCCGTCGGTGGCCAGTCGGATGGTCAGCGACAGCATCAAGGCCGGCTACCTGATCCGGGCCGCCTCCCAGCAGGACGGCCGCCGCACCGTCCTGAGGCTCAGCCCGGAGGGCGCCGAGCTGATGAGCCGCCTCAGGCGCCATCAACGCGAGGCCTTCGACTACATCACCGCCGACTGGGCCGAGGAGGACCGCCTCGCATTCGCCCGCCTCATGCTCAAGTACGTCGACTCGCTCGCCAGGCTGCGGGACCGCAGCCCGGCCGCCGATGACGCCAAGCGCCCTTGAACCGAGGCAGCGCGGAGGGCAGCCAGGACTCACTGTCCGCGGCCGCGACCGCGCAGGACGGCCTCGACCCGGAGCCCCCTCCCCCGAGCTCTACGACAAGCTGCTGCGGACCCACCACGTCACGATCCGCCGCGGCCGCGGAGTAACGATCCTCGGGCTCAACTACCACCACCCGGCGCTGGAGGAACAACGCTTCCGCGGCCGCTCGCCGGTGACCGCGAGGGGCGGCGTACGGCGGGGGCGCGGCGGGTATCTCCTCCCGGGGAGCGTGGAGTTCGGGGAACGGGGGCGGGATGGGCGCGGGAGGTTTCGGCCGACGATTGGGCCCGGTGGAGGCCTGGACGGGACTGGCCTCGATCGTGCTGCTGGTCGGCGGGCTTGCGGTGTTCGCCCGGTGCTCGCCGCCCGGCGAGTACAGCTGCGACAACTCCGACTACCCGACCAGCGGGTGCACGCGCACCTGGCACGAGCCGGCCCCGACAGGCTCGACGGCCCCGGCGGGCTCGGCGGGCTCGACCGTCCGGTGCCCGACCGACTGGTGGGAGTACCGCAGCCTCGGCCGGGAGGCCGCCGCGGGCTGTGCGATGACCCGGCCGACTCCGCTGCCGTGCCCGACCACACCGGACACCTACTGGGTGGCGAAGGGCGAGAACGCGCTCCCGCCGGGCTGCCCCTACCCGCAGACCGCGGTGACCTCGAAGTCCGCGCCGCCGCCGTCGCGCTCGTCGCCCGGCTCGCCGTGACCTACCGGCCAGGCGGCGGCGGCGGAGGCCGGCAAATGCGGCGAAGGACGCTGCCGACGCGGGGGCGGCCCCATCGGCCCTGAGCACCCCTGGCTCCCGTCAGCACCCGCGCTCTCCAGCGCCTCCTCCCGAGGGCACGCTGCCACCGCCGGACTTCGGCGTCCGCCCTTCAGCGGCCATGCCTCGGCAGTCCGCTCCAGGAGTTCGATCGTGGCACGGAGACTAGGACAACGCCGTGCACGGCCAGGCGGCCGGCGGATGCCGGCCCGGAGGCCCGGGATAGGTTGTGGATCGTGGCCAGTCGTAAGAATGGATCCTGGAAGCAACGGCGCGCGTGATCGCGGGGCGTGGCGCGCGGCCCTTACGATTCCTGTCCAGGCTGCGCTCCTCACGGCCCGTCTGTGGCCGCTTCGCGTTCGCGGCTCGGTGCGGATGCCAGGGCCACCGCGAGCGCGAAGTGCGGGACGGCTCCCAGGCACTGCTCGGCCACCACGCTCGGATCGGACGCCTCCCCCGCTTCGTTCGGTGCCAGCAGCCCGGCGGTGATGGCCGACGTCGACCGCAGCGTCCAGGACCTCGGCCGCCGCGCCAGGGCAACGGTTTTCGCCGGGGCGGCGCCCCATGGCCCGGCGACCTCGTCACGGGCGCTCGCCACGCCGATGACCGCGCTCTGTGTCGATGACCGCGCTCAGTTCCGCGGTGGGCAGCCGAGGCACAGGCGCCACCGCCGTCGTCAGGGCGGCGATCAGCCGGCCGTGGCGGCGCCGGAGCCCGGTGCGGCCGCTGCTCCGAGTGGAGCTCCGGAGTGGTCGCCGTCTCCCCGCGGACCCAGGCTGGTCCACGAAGTCCCTGTGCGAACCGCGCAGCAGCGCGCGGTCACCCGGCGCCCTGCCCCGCCGGGGACGTGAGCGAGACGAGGGCACATGACGCGGCAGTGCACAGCTCCGGGCTACCCGCCGTCCGTCTGCGGGAGCGGCAGATCCGAACGAAGACCGGCGCAGGACCGGCGGGTCCGGCGGCGCTCACGGCGCGCCCGGAGAGGAGCGGGGCTCGCCGCAGCCGGGCTGGCCCTCCTGGGAGCGGTCGGCCCGGCGCCGAGCAGTGCGCTCTCCCCACCCGTGCACGCGCCCCTGCGTGCACCCCTGCCAGGGGGGACGGCGCGGTTCGTGCCCGGCCCGTGCCCGCGGACGCCCGAGCCGGTTCCCGGGCGCTGCGGGACGTTGGAGGTGTCCGAGCGTCGCACCGGCCACGGCGGGCGGACCATCCGGCTGGCCGTGGCGGTCATCCCGGCCGGGTCCTCGGCACGGCCGACGACCCGGTGGTGTTCACGGAGGGGGTCCCGGGGCCTTCCCCGGGTGGCCGCACCGGGTGCTGGCACAGGCGCCGCAGCTGCCCTTCGAGTACGGCGTGTGCCGTGTCCGGGACGTTCCGGACCGCACCGCCGTCCAGCGGGTGGCCACCGTCAGCGACGTGCCGGCGCTGGTCCTCTCCGGCACCTTCGACGCGAAGTCCGGGGCGGGCTGGGGGCCGTACGCGGCCCGGACGCTGTCCCGCGCGACCACGGTGCGGGTGCCCGGGATCGGCCACTGGGTGGTCCCGCAATCGCCCTGCGCCCAGAGCGTCCTGGCCTCCTTCCTGGCGAACCCGGCCGCGCCCGACACCACCTGCGTGGCGGGCCTCGCCCCCGCACCGTTCACCCTCACCCCTGACCCGGAGTCCGCATGACGTCCATCCGTCCACCCCGTCACCGGTGCACCGCGCGACGGCTCCTGGCCGCACTGGCCGGGGCCACCGCCGGCATCCTCGTCACCGGCCTCGCCGCCGCGCCCGCCCGGGCCGACGGCGGCAGCGAGGTACTCCTCGGCACCGTCGCCCGGACGGTGGGTCACGCCCGTTACGAGCCGGGCCCCTGCCCGAGGACCGCGGATCCGGCCCCCGGGCTCAAGGGAGCCCGCTGCGGCAGGCTCACCGTGCCCGAGGACCGGGACGATCCTGACGGGCGGAAGATCACCCTCGGGGTCGCGATCGTCCCGGCGGCCCACCAAAAGGCCCACGACCCGATCGTGTGGTTCGCCGGCGGCCCCGGCGACGACGCCGTCTCCGAGATCCAGCTGGCGCTCAACGGCGAACTGAACCGCGACCGGGACGTGATCTTCATGAGCCAGCGCGGGACCTACTCGGCCGAACCCGCGCTCACCTGCCCGAACATCGACGAGTTCAACGCGCGCGCCCTCGACCTCCGCTACGACGCGCCGTCCACCGGGCGCCTGCACGTCCGGGCGACCCGGGCCTGCCACGACGAACTGGAAAGCCGCGGGGCCGACCTCAGCGCGTACAACAGCATCGAGAGCGCCGCCGACTACGCGGACCTGCGGATGGCGCTGGGCATCGAACAGTGGAACGTGTTCGGCATCTCGTACGGCACCGACCTGGCCCTCCTCTACATGCGCCTGCACCCGGAGGGCATCCGGTCGGTCGGGATCGACGGCGTGCTCCCGCCGTCCCTGGCGGGCGGGGCCGTGGGCTGGAAGGCCGCACGCGAGGGCTTCGACGGCCTGTTCGAGGCCTGCGCCGAGCAGCCCGCCTGCGACGACCGCTACCCGGACCTCGAGGACACCTTCGTTCGCCTGGTCAGCGAACTCGAGGACGAACCGGTCAGCACCACGGTCACCGTCCCGGGCCACCCGCAACCGGTCGACGTGGTCCTGGACGGCGGGGCCCTGGTGAACTGGCTGGTCTCCGCCACCCACCTGGCGGCCGGTGTGCCCCGCTCCATCGACGAGCTGGACCACGGCAACCCGAAGCGGATCGCCGAGCAGTGGGCAGGCGGCAAGCTCAGCCCGCAGGCCGTCGGGAGGCTCTCCCACGGACTCGCCTACGGCGTCTTCTGCAGTGAGTGGACGCCGTACGAGAGCGAGGCCGAGGTGATCCGGGCCGGGCACCGCGCCTTCCCGTCCTTCCCCCGGTCGGTGGTCGCCAACGCCCCGCTGCTCGCCTTCCTCCACGAGGACTGCCGGGCCTGGGACGTTCCCGCGGCCCCGGAGTCGGTTCGGGACGTCACCTACAGCGACATCCCGACCCTCGTGCTGTCCGGCGGGTTCGACGCCCAGACCGCACCGGGCAACGGGCCGTACGCCGCCCGCACACTGAGCCGGTCCACCGAGGTGACGATCCCCTACGTCGCCCACGTGGTCTTCGCCGCCTCGCCGTGCGCGCAGTCGATCACGCGGTCGTTCTTCGACGCGCCGACGGCTCCGGACACGGGATGCCTCGCAGGCCTCAAGCCGCCCGCGTTCGAGATCGCGTCGTAGCACCAACCGGGCGTGGCAGCGTCGAGCCGGGGCACCTTCGGAAGGAGAGTCGCCGGGTGGCCGTCGATCAGATCCCCTACGGCGACGGAGGAATCCGCAGCATCAGCCGGCAGCCGGCCGTAACCGGCGCGGGTTCGTCGTGAGCGCCCTCGCCCGGCTGCGCGGCCGCCGCTTCGCCGTCGCCGTCGTCCTGCTGGCCCTCGCCTGCGGGGCGGGCATCGCGCTATACCTCGACGAGCGCGACACCCGGCAGCAGCACCGCGCACTGGTAGTGCCGAACGCCCCCGCCTGGGTCGAACTGAACGTCGCCTCCCAGGACTTCGACCCCGGGGCGGCGGAGCTGACGCTGTTCGTCGTGGCCGTTCCGCACGGCGGCCTCGCCCAGGGCCCCGGCCCGCCCGCCTTCACCCGGCAGGTGGAGATCACCATCGGTGCGGGCGCCAGGACGGTCCTGCGGACCGAGCCCGGCCAGGTGGCGGCACCCCAGCTCGTCCAGGCCGGCCTCTACGGCGGCACCGAGACCGACTACCCCTTCGACCGCTACCGGTTCACCGTCTCCTTCTCGGCCTCGGACAGCACCGGCGCCGTACCCGTCGGGATCGTCTTCGCCGACGCGGATCCGTTCTTCGCCGTCCACCCCACCGCCGACGGCCCGGCGTCCGGGACCGTGGTCCTGAACGCGAGGGCCACCCGGGCCCGCAGCACGCTGATCCTGGCGTGGTTCATGATCGCCGCGATGTGGGCGCTCGCGCTGGCCGTCATGGCCGGCGCCGAAGTGCTGTACCGCGGCGGTCCGGGCATGGTGTGGCCCGCCCTCGGCTGGATGGCGGCGACCCTCTTCGCGCTGATCGGCATGCGGAACGCCGCGCCGGGCGGACCGCCGATCGGCTCCCTGATCGACTACGTCGCGTTCTTCTGGGCCGAGGCGATCATCGCGACCAGCCTGACCGCCGCCGTGATCGCCGGCACCCGCGTCGAGCGCCGAAAACGCGCCGAGGCAGCCCAGGCGGATCCGGGCGGCCCCTGAGCTCCTCCGTTCCGCAGCCGCGACAGCATGGAGCGCTGTCGACCACTCGGTGCAACCGGCGCCCTGCGGCTCCGTCAGAACCAGCTGTCACATAACCCCGACCGAGCCGGCCGAGGTCGGTCGCGCCGCTCTTGCCCTCCTCGACGTCCGGTGTCACGGTGGCCCGGTTGTCGCCGGTCGATCGCCGTCCGACCATGGGCACATGACCGGTCTCGAGAGTCGGACACCCCTGAGCCCCGACGGTCACCTCGGGCGCGCCGATCACCATCCGAGCCTGAGCGACCCCGTGTACCGGCGCCGCCGCGCCGCCATCGCTGCTCTGGCCGACGGACGGGAAGTCGGTGATCCCGCCCGCCGCGTCAGGTACACCGACCAGGAGCACGAGACGTGGCGCTCCGTTCACCAGGCGTTGGTGGCCGCGCACCGCGGCCGGGTGTGCGCCGAGGTCGAGCAGGCGCGCGAGGAGGCGCCGATCCCGGCGGACCACGTGCCCCAGCACGCGGAGGTCGGCGACCGGCTGCGGGCGCTGACCGGGTTCGACTTCGCGGTCGCCGGCGGTTTCGTGCCGAACAAGCGGTTCCTCGGGTCGATGGCGCTGGGCTACTTCCACGCCGTGCAGTTCGTGCGGCATCCCGCACTGCCGCTCTACACCCCGGAGCCGGACATCATCCACGACGTCTTCGGCCACGGCACCCACCTGACCTCGCCATGGTTCGCCGACCTGTACCGCCTCTTCGGCGCCGCCGCCCAGCGGGTGGACACCGAAGACGCGCTGGACCTGATCAGCCGGGTGTACTGGTTCAGCCTGGAGTACGGCGTGCTCGTGCAGCGGCGGCAGGTTCAGGCGTACGGGGCGGCGCTGCTGTCCTCCTACGGCGAGATGGGCCGCCTGCACCTGGCCGAGGTCCGCCCTTGGGACCTCGGCCAGGTCCTGCGGCAGCCCTTCGAGGTCGCGGGCTACCAGCCGACCCTGTTCGCGACGCGCTCGCTCGACCACCTCGCCGAGGTGCTGCACGCCTTCCTGGACGACTTCGACGAGGAGGCCGGCCTGCGGCTGGGGCTGCCGCCGAAGGCGCAGCGCGGTGTGATCCCCAGGCTTCCGGCCGCTGCGGGCGCACCGGCGGCGGTTCAGGGCCCGGCCGCGTAGACCTGGCCGCCGCGAGCGCCCGCGGCGGCCGGCAGAGGAGCTGCCGATGTCTACGCCAGTCGCGCTGAGTGCGCGGCGACGCACCACCACCGGAACGGAATGCCGGCCGCGCTTCACCGGCCTCGACGCCGGGAAGGCCGCGACCGCCCAGTTTGCTGCTGCGCACCGCACCCTCTCCGTGCCGGTCCTCGCCGCGGCCGCCGCGCTGATCACCCCGCAAACTGGAGGCCCCGGACCCGGGCCACCCGCGAGGCCGCCGGCGCCGTTCACGCCCGCCTGCTCGCCGCCATCGAGGACGCCACGCCCGATGTCCTGTGGCAGGTGACCTCGATCTCTTGATGCCGGGGTGGGAAGCACTGTCGGAACCCGGCCATCAGGACAGCGGACCGGCTAGCAACTGGGCGGCCAGATCGTACAGTTCGGCCACCAGCTCCTTCGTCACCCCACCGCAGTGCTCCTGTTGGTCCTCCGCGTGATGCAGCCATCCGCGGACCGGCCACAGCGGCGAGTCGGGGTCATCGGCGGGGCACAGCTCGAAGCCGATCCGCTCGGCTGCCAGCAACGGATCGAGGCGGCCGTCCAGCAGGTCCCGCAGGCAGTACCGGGCCAGCGCCCGATCGCGGGCCTCGGGGGTGGTGGGCAGCCGCAGTGCCGGTCAGAGTTCCTGCTCCAGCTCGGCCAGCAACCGGCGCGCCTCCAGAACATCCCCGTCGGACAGCACGCCGAGTTCCCACAAGCTCAGGGTGTCCACTCCACCAGCCAATGCCGCCTGGGCAGCCCCCACCGCCGCGGCAACCGACTCCGGACAACCGGTGGTCCCCCGCTCCACCAGCACCCGGCGCAGCGGGTCCAATATTTGGTCCAGCTCCATGGCGCGAGCGTAGCCAGCCACTTCGGCCGGGAGCGAAGGATTTGATCCGGCGGCAGCCGGCGCGCTCCATCAGCACGGCATCGCCGTTCGCCTGGGCAGCGGAGTCCTTTCGCTGCGGGCCGAGCGGTGCTTCGACGTGGTGTCAGAGGGTGAGGCCAGTCGGCCCATAGGTTCTGCAGAACTCGCAATCACAGCTGGTCAGGGAGTTCGCCTGGCAATGGGCCACCGGCCAGTAACGGGACACACAGGGGCTTGGGTCGAGCAGTGTCTCGTCGGCGGGCAACGTTCTGTCGCACCAGGTACAGCGAACGGCTGCATGCACGCCGGCCTCCCGCAGCCGACGGGCCGCGACGGCGGCCGTGTTGAGCGGGGCCTTCTCCAGAACCGCCGCAGGAGTGCTGCCCAGTAAAAGCTTGCTCCGCCACAGGCTCAGTCCGGTCACAGCTGCGACTGCCTGCAGAGCTCTCTGTCCTCCGGTCCCGGGATCGGTCACCAGTACGGTGAACTCCGGCACTTCCATGGACGCTCCTCCTTCGCCCGGCGGAAAAGCCGCCCTCAGCATGTTGCCGGAGAGACCCGTCAGCCCAGCAGCTTTCTTGTGACCGCCCAGGTGCCGCACGTCGGCGTTTTCACGAACTGCGACCCGAACCGGCTTCAACGGTCCCCGTCCGGAGGTGGGGCCCTGTACGTCCACCTCCGCTGAGGCGGGCGCCCGCTCACCGCAGCAGCCTGAGCGGACTGGCATTTCTGTCCGGTGGAGCTGCTAGTCGTCGAACTCGAAGCCCGAGGTCTGCGCCCGGGTGATGATGTCGCGCACCGCGTCGGGGCTCGTGATGACCGACTCGAGGGCCGTCCTGAGGTGCGCGAGGTCACTTGGAGTTCCGACAGCGCAGAACATGTCGGCCTCGCTGTCGAAGGCGAGCGGCTCGGCGATGTCCGGCCAGGCGAACCGCACGAAGCCTTCCCAGAAGTACCCGTTCGGCTCGTGCCCTGCGCCGGCTACTGCCACGTCAGCACCCAGGCCGCCGACATCCATCGTCAGCGAGTGCTTGCCGTCGAAGGCATGAGAAGCGATTCCCAAACCGAAGGCAGGGTCACGTTTTCGCAGGTGAGGTGTGTGGCCGTCGCTCGGTAGGCATGCTCGGACCGTCGTGTTGGT